>NZ_JAVJQN010000231.1:0-3009 GCF_040218245.1 Coleofasciculus sp. E1-EBD-02
TTCCCTCGGGGCGGGATTTGCAGCCTACTTGGGGATAACTCTCAATATTAGTCTCTAAACCCGCGCCTACACACATACGCCAAGGCACATATCCCCCAGCTCCCCCAGCTTCCCGCGCTCCCCCAGGTCCCCCAGCTCCCCCGGCTCCCCCAGCTCCCCCAGCTCCCCCAGCTCCCCCATCTCCCCCAGCTCCCCCAGCTCCCCCAGCTCCCCCCTCTTTCCGATTACCATTAAATTAAAGCTGTGCAATATATATATAGAGGATTAGTGGCGTGGCAAGGGCAAAGATTCTAATTGTCGAAGATGAAATTATTACCGCTCAAGCCATTGCTGGTCAACTCAAACGATTGGGTTACGATGTGGTGGATATCGCCAATTCAGGTACAGCCGCCCTCGCTAAAGTCGCGGAAACTTGTCCAGATCTGGTGTTGATGGATATTGTTCTCAAACACCGAGACATGGATGGAATTGAAGCTGCTGAGCAAATCCGCAGCCAATTTAAAATACCCGTCATTTACCTAACAGCACACTCCGAGGCGGCTACCTTGGCGCGTGCGAAAGTGACAGAGCCATTTGGCTATATTGTCAAGCCCTTTAATCAGCGTGATTTAGGAATTACCATCGAAATCGCGCTTTATAAGCATCAAACCCAACAGCAGTTAATCGAACGCGAGGAATTTCTCTCCACAATTCTCGACTCAACCCATGATGCGGTAGTCGCAACGGATGCAACAGGCGGCATTACCTATATGAATCCTATCGCCCAAACCTTAACGGGTTGGTCATCTACTGAGGCGATGGGCAAACCCGTTACTGAAGTGGTGCAAATTTCCGATGAAGCCACGAATACAGTTGTGGAAAACCCGGTGATACTGCTGCTGCGGGGTGAACCTGTGCCGAATCAAGGACATAATCGCCTGTTGATTGCTAGAGATGGAACCAAGACGCCCATCGTCGATCACGTTTCCTTAATGCGCCCTAATGATGATGACATCAAGGGTGCTGTTTTAGTCGTTTGCGATATCAGCGAACGTCGTCAAACCCAAGCCTTAGAACTGGAACGGGTTAAACTGACAACAGAAGTCGCCGAACGCCAAAAAGCTGAGGCAGAAATTCGTAAAGCTTTAATCGCTGAACAGGAATTGAGCGAACTGAAATCTCGGATTGTGGCGATGATTTCCCACGAATACCGCACGCCCTTGGCAGTAATTTTAACCTCAACGGAACTCCTGAAACGCTACAGTGCCCAGTTATCTGAGGAGAAACAACAAACCTATTTAGACCGGATTCAAATGGGCGTCAAGCAGATGGCTCAGCTTGTGGAAGAGGTTCTCACGTTTAATAAAGCCCAAGCTGGTGAACTTCAGTTTAATCCCGAACCGTTGGATGTGGAAGACTTTTGTCTACAATTGGTAGATGAACAGCGCCTGATGGTTGGCGATCGCTATACCTTGACCTATCATCCTCAACTCTCGTCTGGTGAAGCGGAGTGGGATAAGCAGATGCTGCGACATATTGTCACTAATCTCCTCAGCAATGCGATTAAGTATTCTGCCAAAGGTACTACGGTTTCCTTATCCCTACGCCGCGAGGATGACACCCTGATCATCCAGGTTCAAGATCAAGGGATTGGTATTCCCGAATCGGAGCAACCGCGATTATTTTCCCCCTTTTTCCGCGCCAGCAATGTCAGCACAATTGCCGGAACGGGGATGGGATTGTCTATTGTTAAAAATTGTGTAGATTTGCATCAGGGGGAGATTGCGATCGCGAGTGAGGTAGGCAAAGGGACAACGGTAACAGTGACGTTACCTGTCAGCGCCAAGCCATCGTCCGGAGATGCGACCCATTAAGAGGTATCAATTGATGAAGTTTTATCCCATCTAAAAAATAATCTATAATTTCGCCTCAATGGGTGATAAAGCCCCGTACAATATAGTTTGATAGAATCTTTTGAGGTGGAGGTAACAGAGCAATCATGCCCGCAGCCGTTGGGACGATTGAAACGTTAGGGTTTCCTGGGGTACTTGCCGCCGCAGACGCCATGGTCAAAGCTGGCGCGGTTACGCTGGTGAAGTTTGATCGCAATGAAAGTGGTCGCTTTATGGTCAGCGTTCGGGGCAAAATATCTGAAGTTAAGGTGGCTGTAGATGCGGGTCTAGAAGCGGTGGAGAAAACACACGGCTCTGAGATAACCGGTTACTACATCATTCCTAATCCCCACGAAAATGTTGACACCGTTCTACCGATTGAATATACCAGTCAAGTTGAACAGTTTCGCTCATTTTAACTGATTAAGGGAAGGGGAAATGTTTCAGTGACTCTAGGTCTGGTTCGCGATTAAAATGCTAAAGACAAAGAGTATGTTTCTGAAAAAATACCCATAATTCGTAGAATAAGTTTTTGAGTTCATTAATTCATTGATTGAGGAGATTGGCAATGTCAATAGTAGCAGTTGGGTCAATTGAAACCAAGGGCTTTCCCGGTATATTAGCCGCCGCAGATGCTATGGTTAAAGCGGGTCGAGTGACCATAGTCGGCTATATCCGCGTTGGTAGCGCTCGTTTTAATCTGAATATTCGTGGCGATGTTTCCGAGGTGAAAACCGCCATGGATGCTGGAATTGCAGCTGTTGAAAAAACCTATGGTGCAACCTTAGAATCGTGGGTGATTATTCCCCGCCCTCATGAAAATGTGGAGTGTGTTCTGCCGATTGCGTACACGGAAGAGGTTGAGCAGTACAGAGAAGCGGTTGAGAATCCATTAGTCCAAGGTAGAGGAAACGGGTTGCAACGTTAGGAAAATAAGGGAAAGTTTGATCCAGCTATATCAGGGCACGATAATATCGTGACCCTACCCCATCTCAGGGATAATTGATTGGGTAGGGGTACGGCATTGCCGTACCCTATGATAGTTAGCGATAACCTCTCAATTTAATCAATAATAAACCTTCTGCCCTCTGCCTTCTGCTATATCGCGCCAACGAATCACACCCAGGATTCAATCCAC
>NZ_JAVJQN010000233.1:0-19364 GCF_040218245.1 Coleofasciculus sp. E1-EBD-02
CAATCTGATGATAATTGGGATATCCGACGTGCAGCGATAGAGGAATTAGCGAAAGGATGGAAAGATTACCCAGATACTTTACCCCTGCTCAAACAACTGATTCAATCTGATGCTCATGAGAATGTGCGACGTGCGGCGATAGAGGAATTAGCTGGAGGATGGAAAGATGAGCCGTGGCTATTTGAATTATTGTACAATTGCGCTATCAATGACCCTTTTCAACGCGAGAAAGACTGGGAATACAACCCTCGGAAAATAGCACTTGCGAAAATCATCAAGCAATATCCTGACCATCCCAAAACGCTAACATTATTGCGCGATAGGGCAGAAAATGATACTGATGAGAAGGTGCGGGAGTTCGCCCAGAAGAAGTTAAAGCAGTTCACACAAAATCATTAAAACGGGTGCGTCGCTAAAGCGACGACTACAAACAGGTTTCTCTCCTATCTTGCACCTGTTCTATTAACCTGTCTTTGGTTTAAACACAGGGCGACCCGATAAATTTGAGAGGACGGGTGTTGTTGATTTATGCAGCGGGTCGCCCCTACAATAGATTATATTATTTCGGGTTAAATATTTTTAATAAAAATGATTGAAACCTTTATTTTTATAGGTTTGTGATTCTAGGCAAATATCAGAACCTGATATGATTTTATTTGTCATCAATCATTTGTAGGGGCGGGTTTAGGGACTAAATTGAAGGTGTCACCAATCAAGGAACAACTTGCGCCCGCCCTCCCTACCGATAAATGAACAATAAAACCTGTCCGGGTTCAGGATAGGACAACCTAACCCAATTTGGTAAAGGGCGACCCGATAAAATTGAGAGGATGGGGGTTGTTGATTTATGCAGCGGGTCGCCCCTACAATAGGTTATATTATTGCGGGTTAAATATTAAAAAAAAATGATTTAAACCTTTATTTTTATAGCCTTGTGATTCTAGGAAATAATCAGAACCTGATATGATTTTATTTGTCATTAATCATTTGTAGGGGCGGGTTTAGGGATTAAATTGAAGGCGTCACCAATCAATGAATAACAAAATCCGCCCTCCCCACCGATAAATAAACAATAAAACCTGTCCGGGTTCAGGTTAAGACAACCCAACCCAATTTGGTAAAGGGCGACCCGATAAAATTGAGAGAATGGGTGTTGTTGATTTATGCAGCGGGTCGCCCCTACAATAGGTTATATTATTTCTGGTAAAATGTTATTAATAAAAATGATTTAAATCTTTATTTGTATAGGTTTGGGATTCTAGGAAATCATCAGAACATGATATGAATTTATTCATCATCAATGATTTGTAGGGGCGGGTTTAGGGACTAAATTGAAGGTGTCACTAATCAATAAACAACAAAACCCGCCCTCCCCACCGATAAATGAACTATTGATATCCCGCCGCCTGTAGCGCAAATAACCGCGCATAACGTCCGCCAAGTTCCACTAATTCCTCATGAGTTCCCTGTTCAATTATTTCTCCCCCCGCCATCACCACAATTTTGTCCGCCATGCGTACTGTGGAGAAGCGATGAGAAATTAAGACTACCATTTGATTCTGGGTAATCGTGCGGAAATGGTCAAAGACTCGTACCTCCGCCTCTGCATCCATGGCGGCTGTGGGTTCATCTAAGACTAAAATATCTGCACCAGTTCGCATAAACGCACGAGATAGGGCTATTTTCTGCCATTGACCTCCAGAGAGTTCCTGTCCCCCCTTAAACCATCGCCCTAACTGGGTGCTAAATCCGTCTGGCATTGACTCAATAAACGGCTTCGCCATGCCTTTCTCTGCTGCATTTTCCCAGCGGGTTTTATCTTGCAAATAGTCTACATCCCCGACGCCAACATTCTCGCCTACGGTAAATTGATAGCGGACAAAGTTCTGGAATATTACCCCAATCCGACGGCGTAGCGTATCAAGTTTCCATTCCTGTAAATCTACCCCATCTAACAAAATGCGCCCCGAATCTGGCGTATAGAGACGAGTTAATAGTTTAATCAACGTTGTCTTTCCTGACCCATTTTCGCCAACAATGGCTAACTTTTCTCCCGGTTTCAGGTGTAAGTCAATCCCGTTTAGTGCCGGGGTTTGACTTCCAGGATAGGTAAAAAACACAGTCTCAAACCGAATCCCATCCCCCGGTTTTATTCCCTGAGTTGCTGTCCCCTGAGATTGGGGAACCTCTTGTTCCAGAAATTCGTAGAGGTTGGAAATATAGAGGTTATCTTCATACATACCGCCAACAGAGGTGAGTATGGCGGAAAAGGTAGATTGTCCTTGGCGAAATACGGTTAAATACATGGTCATGTCACCCAAGGAAATCCGACCAAAGATGGTTTCGATGACAATCCACGCATACGCCCCATAAAATGTCAGCGTACTCAGCAACCCTAACAAGTAACCCCAAAATCCCCGACGAACGGTCAAATCTCTATCTTCTCGGTAAAGGCGTCTGAAGGTGTCGTTGTAGCGTTGTAGCATGGTTGCGCCAAGCTGGTATAGCTGAATTTCCTTGGCGTAATCTTCTCTAGCTATTAAGGTTTCCAAGTAATGCTGCTGGCGGGTTTCTGGGGAACGCCACCGGAATAAGCGAAAGGCGACGCCAGCAAAGCGCGTTTCGGCGATAAAGGGAGGAATTGCAGCTATGACTAATATTGCCACCGCCCAGGTTGAGAATTGCAGCAGTAATCCGCCAAAGGTGAGTAGCGACAAACTATCCCGAACCAGTCCAAACGTTCGCGTCACTAGCGCCAGAGGACGACTGGAGGCTTCTCGCCGCGCCTGAGTCATTTTGTCGTAAAATTCGGAGTCCTCGAAGTGGGGTAAGTCTAAGGTTAAGGCTTTTTCTAGAATTAACACATTCACCCGTTGCGCTAATAATACCCGCAATAGCGACTGGCAAACCGTTTGACCACGCTGACTTCCTGCCAGTATCATAACCGCGATCGCTTCTAATCCGACATAGCCTAACGCTAGCCAACGATGGGCGGCTAACCCTGACTGAGACGCCAATACCACGGTATCCACAATCAACTTGCCCAAGTATGCGATCGCGGCAGGTAATAATCCCGCGATAACGGTTAAAATTGCTAGCACCAGCGTTAGTCTGTGACTGGTTGTCCACACTAACCTCAAGGCGCGTCCACTATAGCGGAATACTGAAAGCGATTGACGAATATTCCGGATTAGAAATCTCAGCGAGTAGCGTTTCTTGCGTCGGTTCATTGTTTCTGGTAGACATTTTGCCAGCACTACTACGCAGTGTAGATCCTGATCCATTGTAGGGGCGGGTTTAGCCACTAACTTAACTTGTCACCGATAAATCAACAACAAAACCCGCCCTAATTCGTAATTATAAATCGCTGTTATCGGCAATAAATATAGACATAAAAAAATTATCGTTTACTGATAAAAGTTAATATGATTAGCGATTACCGTTAAAAGTTCATCGGTTGTAAAAGGTTTTGCGAGATAACCATTTGCCCCACACTGTTGCCCTCGGTTCCTAACAACTTGGCTTTTTTCTGCTGAAATAAAGATAAAGGGTATAGTCCTAGTCCTTGAATCTTGACGTAAAGCTTTGAGAACTTCATACCCATCTAACTTTGGCATCCGAATATCGCACAAAATCAAATCAGGGACTAACTCTTTTGCTAAGAGTAAGCCCCTGCGAGAATCCCCAGTACCAATTGCCTGATACCCTTTTTCCTGTAAGACATTAAGGATAATGTCCCGCAAAATTTCTTCATCTTCAATGACTAAAATTGCAGCATTGTGTGTCACAGTTTTTCTCAAACGACCGTCTTATACAAAATCTATTAGGTTTTGGGGGGGTTAGCTTGACCAATGCCCAAGGATTCCTTACTATATTTCAACTGCTTCCACAATGACTGTACTTGCTCATAGGCTCGTTCAGAGGAAATTTTACCGCCAGTTTCTAGGGCAGAAATATAGGACACTTTCTGGGCAAACTCTTGCAAGTTGGCATTAAAGGCTAGATCCTCTGGGGTAAACTTGCCGTAATAGCGGCATCTAGGGTAAAGAAAGTTTTGTTTACTGACCTGTGCGGAATCGGATGATGTGGACTGTGCCATATCTTACCTCCTGTCTCATAATCTCTTACTTTCCATTATATTAACAAGCGCTTAACCTTGCCTTAACTATAAGTTAACTAAATGTTATATAATGATTCGATTTGAGTTGTGAACAGAGGGAATAGGTAATAGGGAATAGGCAATAGGGAATAGAGACCAGGGAACAAATTATGTAGCTGGCTTCTCGCTTCCTTGAGTATGACAAATGACGAATGACTAAGGACGAATGACAAACAAATGAACATTAGAATCATAACGTTCAATATCCGTTACGATAAGCCAGATCCCGATAACCAGGATTGGAGGATTCGGCGTAATGCGATCGCGGCGCTGATTCAGGAGTATCATCCAGATATCATTGGCACACAGGAAGGCAAAGCCCATCAGCTACTTGACTTACATCGCCGTTTACCGAATTATCAAAGTATTGGGGGCGATCGCACGGGAACAGGGACAGGAGAACATTGTGCGATTTTCTATAACCAAGACCGTCTTAAATGCCTGGATAATGGCGATTTTTACTTAAGCGATACGCCTGATATTGCTGGGAGTATCAGTCCTGAGTGGGGAAATCCTGCACCGCGAATGGCAACCTGGGCAGTCTTTAGTGTAGCGCAGGTGTCTAAAACGATTACCTGTTTTAATACCCATCTGGATTATACCAGTGCCAAAGCACGGGAACTGGGGGCAAGACTAATCCGCGATCGCATGATTCACTGCAATCCTGACACGACCTATCTCTTCCTTACAGGTGATTTTAATGCTGAACCCGGTAGCTTACCACGGGAAATCTTATCTCAGTCATCAACTAATCCGATTACTCTTCAGGATGCCTTGGCGGGTGTTGAATTGGAAAAACAGCAGAGTATTCATGGGTTTACAGGTGAGGCGTTTGCGGCTGTTGATACGATTTATTACGATAGTCGCCTGAGACGAGAAACTTTGACGGTTGATAATCGGAAATGGCAAGGAATTTTTCCCTCTGATCATTTCCCAGTTATTGCTAATTTTGTTAATGATTAGGTACACCAAAATTTAGAAGCGCAAACCTTGCGTCCCCACATATAGCGCTACGCGCTTTCCCTCTCCCCACCACAAGACTCCCTGCAGCAGACCCTAAATAAGAGGGCGACCCGATCCAATTGAGTGGAATGGAATTTTTGATTAATGCCAGCGGGTCGCCCCTACAGGGTAATTTCGCGATCGCACCAGACTCAATTCCGTCAAGACGCGGCAACTAATCCACTATGACGCAGTAACGGTTCCGTACTCGGTTCCCGTCCCCGGAATTGCTTGAATACCTCCATCGGCGGCACACCACCGCCTAATGCCAGTACCGTATCCCGATACCGCTTTCCTGTATCCGCCACAGCCGTTTCATTCTCTAAACCAACCTCCTCAAAGGCGGCGAAGGCATCGGCACTCAAGACTTCTGCCCATTTGTAACTGTAATACCCAGCCGCATAACCGCCAGCAAAGATATGGGAAAAGGCACAGAGGAAGGAATCTTCCGGTAAGGGTTGTAACACGGTGGTGGTTTTGGCAATCCGGTGACGGACATCGCTGGGACTTTCTTCCCCACCAGGCTGATAGCGGTGGTGCAGTTCGATATCCACTAAACTAAAGTGCAATTGCCGTAACATGGCACTACCACTCATGTAAGTCCGGGCTGCCAAAAGCTTCTGATAATAATGTTCGGGTAGGGATTCCCCGGTTTCGTAGTGCTTCGCCATGCCCATCAGCGTGGGGCGATCGTAACACCAGTTTTCCATAAACTGGCTGGGCAGTTCCACCGCATCCCATTCCACATTATTAATTCCGGCTGCACCAGCATAATCCACTCTGGTGAGCATGTGTTGCAACCCGTGACCAAACTCGTGGAATAGGGTTTCGACTTCACCAAAGGTCATTAAACTGGGTTTACCATCAATCGGTGGCGTTTGGTTGCAAACTAAATAGGCAACAGGTAGGCGCGTCGTCATTGTCCCGGCTTCCGTGAGTTTGGCACGCCCCACGCAATCATCCATCCAAGCCCCTCCACGCTTCTCAGCGGGACGACTGTAGGGATCTAAATAGAAGAATGCGATCGCACTTCCTGTTTCATCAGTAACTTGGAAATAGCGGACATCTTCATGCCAAACCGGGGCTTGTCCATCCGCAGGCGTAATGGTTACCCCAAACAGTCGCTTGATTAAGCCAAACAAACCATCTAGCACTTGAGGTAACGGAAAATAAGGACGCAATTCCTCAGCACTGAAGGCAAACCTTTCTTCCCGTTGACGTTCTGACCAAAAACTGATGTCCCAGTGTTTCAACTCATTGGCTTCGGGGACACCTTTAGCCGCCGCAAACGCTTTCAACGCCTCTAAATCCTTAACCGCCGCATCGTAGCTAGCGCCACGCAGTTCTTCCAGTAATCCCTCCACCGCCTCAACATTCGGTGCCATTTTGCTGGCAAGGCTTAATTCAGCATAACTGCTAAACCCTAGCAGCTCTGATTTTTCTTGACGCCGTTCTAAAATCCGCTCAATCAGGGGACTGTTATCCAACTCCCCAGAAGAGGCGCGGCTGACAAAGGCTTTATAGAGTTTCTCCCGCAAATCCCGACGGGTACTGTGTTGCATGAACGGAACATAACTGGGATAGTCCAGCGTGATCCGCCAGGGACCTGCTTCCGGAGTCGCCTTTTCTTCCCCAGCAGCACGGGCGGCTTGAGCGGCTAAACTCTTTAAGCTAGGAGGTAAACCTTCTACTTCGTCTGGATGGGTTAGGGTCATGCTAAATGCCTTGGTTGCATCTAGGACATGGTTGGAGAACTTCGTGGATAGTTCCGCCAACTCCATCTGAATTTGATTGAAGCGTTCCCGCACTTCTCCTTCAAGTCCAACACCCGACAGTTCAGCATCTCGAATGGCGGCTTCTACGATGCGTTTTTGGGCTGGCTCTAAGCTACGCCATTCATCCCCATCCTGCAAGGCTTTAAAGGCTTTGTATAAGGGTTGACTTTGGTTAAGCCTGTTGATGAATTGAACGACTTTGGGTTGAACCGTTTCGTAAGCCTCACGCAGTTCCGGGCTATTTTTCACCCCCATCAAATGACTCACGATGCTCCAACTCCACCGGAGGCGTTCTGTCAATGCTTCTAGGGGTTCCACTAAACCGTCCCAGGTTGGTACTACCTTTTCCTCTAGGGCGGCTAATTCCTGCTCGAGTTCAGCTAATAGCTGTGTCATCGCAGGCACAATATGGTTTGGCTCAATCTGGTCAAAAGGGGGGAGTCCCTTGCCACGGCGTAATGGATTCTCAGTCACAGTTGGATTGGCAATCATGAGTCGTATCGGGTTACAAAATCAGACTGAAACAGCATGTAATGGTGATCCAAGGCAAGCAGCTATTGCCGCTTGCCTTGTATCAAACTAACGCCTGAAGCTTCCCTGGGGAAGCGGTGAGGCGCGAAAATTAAATAATTAGCAAGAATATTTTTTGACGTCAGTGATCCTTATCATCGTGAAGATTAATTTGAGTGGTAGAAGGCAAGGATTGAGTTTATGCGTGACCCAGCTAAAATAGGGCTTTGCAGTAAGCACTTTAGTACTCTAACGCATAGCTGGAGAGGGCTAAGGTTCCCTCACTACAAGCTTTCCTTAAATGTGTGGCAACTGAGCTGGGGCGGATTTAGCTAAATCTGGGTGAAGTCAGAAACGATAGTTGTGAAACCCGCCCCTACACACGCATCAGTACCCCAGCTCCCCCAGCTTCCCCAGCTCCCTCAGCTCCCCCTCAACACAAGACTTATTCAGCAAACCCTACTTACGCTGGAATACTGATGAGAAACGTTCTTTAACTTGGCTGACAGTGGATTGAATCAAATTCCCTGGTGTTGCTTGGGGACGAGTTGCCACAACGATAGGTTCGTCTTTAAACTCTTTGAGTCGATAACCATATTCCAACTCGCTTTGGCGCTTCCGCAGTTTGGGGAATAGCCGAAATACTCCTTTGAGTAACTCCTCTTCTTGCTGAAATAACGCCTGGTTGATTTGACTGCTGCGATTCACTGCTATTGAGCCAGCCGGTAACCAGTTTTTCTCTCCCTTAATTCGGACATAGATATTGAATTCCGGTAATCCCGACTTTTGCATTTCATCATACTTGCGGGAAGCGGATGCCCGTTTGACTTTGTTTTTCTTGGCTTTCTGCTGTTTGGGTTGGACTTTGCCAAAGCCGAGTTGGGTGGTCATATTAAGTTCCTCTGATCGTGTCTTAACAAAAGTTTACATCATTCTCAGGAAACTTGTGCTGCCAACGTTTGCTGATGAGTCTGAAATACAGATACCGCATATAGCACTACGCATTGAGGTTAGGACAATAAAATTGGGTGAAAAGGCAATAGGCAATAGGCAATAGGCAATAGGCAACAGAGAAATGTCCTAAAGTATCCCCGTAGTGCTATACAACAAAGGGCGCACGTCAGTGCGCCCCTACAGATAAAAATTTTTTAAGTTGAACCTAGGGAAGCTTAAGGAGTGGTTTCAGAAGTTGTGTCGTCCTCAGCCTGAGGTTCAGTCGTCTCGTCAGACATGTCTTTATCTTCAGTCGCCTTTTCCATGTCTGCCTTGTCAGACATGTCTTTATCTTCAGCCCTTCTCTTCGACTGCCTTATCGGTTGCAGCAGGAGCGGCATCTTCAGTCGCTGCATTATCAGGGTTAGCTGGCTCAGTTTCCTCGATAGTCGTACTATCATCCGTTTCTGGGGGAGCGCTACAACCTGTGGCTAATCCCAGACTCAAAAGTGAAGCGATGGCAAATGTAGTAAGGTATTTAACGGTCATAGTCACACCTTATTTGGTATCCTAATGGGTTAGGCTTGCCAGACAATTACTGGCTTAAATGCAATTAAAGCGCATAAAAGGGATTTTTGGTGAAAAATTTAGTATTTTCTCAAAGAATTACAAAAATTGTGGCGATTATGCCTCAAAATAACTATTTTTGTGCTATGATACGCTAATTTAACGTCTGAAGAATCAAAATTCGCCTACTTTTGCCAACCAACAGGATACACTCAGATTTTTTCTTCCTGGCAGACTCAGACACTGGGAAACTGATCCAGAATTCATCAAAATGAAAATAAACCAATCTAAGTTGCATGAGTAAGCATGAACCGTTGGCAGTTTACCGAAGCCTTTGAGGGATTGACACCACGACGCAGGCAAGTGCTGAAATTGCTCTTGGCTGGCGTTTCGGATCAGGATATCGCTCAATCGTTACATATTGAAACATCAACGGTGAGAAAACACGTTGAGAATATCTGTTCAGCTTTTGGGCTGAGAAATGAGTTTCCTGATGAACGGCGTTCTAAACGAGGAGAGTTAATTGCGCTGTTCGCTAAATATCAACCTGAACTTGTAACCCGGCAAACTTTGAGTGTGACTCACCAAAGGTCATCTGAAGTTGTAGATGATAATAATCACAAGATAGTGAAACGCGAAGATACAGAAATTCGCGTGACAAGTGAAGTGAGATTAACGGTTAAAGATGTGTCCGATTCTCCACTGAACAACCGCGATATCTTTATCCTGATTGATCAAAGTGGTTCTATGGTGAGAAAGGATGAAGATACCGGAAATCAAACTCGGTATGAATATCTAGCAGAAGTTGTTGAAGGACATATTGCCGCCATTTTGTCAGTTGGTTCTGAATCCGGGAATAAAGCGGATGAAAAAATTGCAATGAAGCAGGGCTATCCGGCTGACAATCGGGTCTCTGTTTACTTCTTCAGCAGGGAAAGGGTCAAACCCAAACCTATTTTGATTAACGATGCCTCTCAAGTTTGGAAGCTGTTCGTCAAAAATAAACCCAAAACCAAAACCTTTGTTGCTCCGACTTTAAACCATTGTGTTAAGTCTTGGTTAACTGAAGGCAAACCTAATGGTAAAGGAGCCTTTTTTATTATTTATACTGATGGTAAATTTGATGACGAAGAGCAATTTATTCAATGTATTGCTTCAGCATGTAGCAAAATTGGAAATCATAAAGATATCAAGTTTTTTGTTTTGGGATTAGGTAAAGATATTGATATTGAACATTTCCTGGCGCTAGACTTCAATGTCAATCAGACGATGAAATTTAATATTTTTGTCTTTGATTTGGTCAATGAAGTTGATGATATCATTGAGCTTTTACAACGCCAGCTAACGGATGATCCTTATCTAGCGTTTCCGGATTGGGTCAGAATTCGTCATCCTGATTTAGTCGAGAAGGTGATTCAAGGGAACAGGGGTGATGGGGTGATGGGGTGATGGGGTGATGGGGTGATGGGGTGATGGGGAAGCTGGGGGAGCTGGGGAAGATGGGGGAGCTGGGGGAGCTGGAGAAGATGGGGGAGCTGGGGAAGCTGGGGAAGCTGGGGGAGCTGGGGAAGATGGGGGAGCTGGGGGAGCTGGGGAAGCTGGGAAACAAAATTTCTATAGCCCATTACCCTGTTCCCTGTTCCCTGTTCCCTGTTCCCTAACAAATGACAAATGACAAATGACAAATGACGAATGACAAATAACAAATGACAAATCAACACACTCGACGTCCCATAATTACCAAATCACGCTCAATGTGACCCATATCCGCTATTTGAGGTAAATACCCCCAACGTTGGAAGCCATATTTTTGAAAGAGGTGTAGGCTGGGTTGGTTGTGAGCAAAAATTAAGGCAACTAAGGTATTGAGTCCTAACTTAGGACTCTGTTTGATGGCGCGTTGCAGCAGTTGTTGTCCTATTCCTTGACGCCGAAAATCGGGAGACACGTAGACGCTAAGTTCAGCCGTTGCATGGTAGGCTGGGCGGACTAAGAAAGCCTGAAAACTGAGCCAACCAGCAATTTGACCTGTAGAATTGGATCGTTCATGGCAGTCCATGACCCAAAGAGGGTGGCTGTTTGGTGTATGTTCTTGATACCAACTGATACGACTTTCAACTGAGATAGGTTCTAGATCGGCGGTGGCAATGCGACTGGGAACAGCCGAATTGTAAATTTCCACGATCGCGGGCAAATCTACCTCAGTGGCATCACGGATATACATTAAGGCAGGATTAGGACTACAAACCATAGAATATTAGTGCTAAAGGGTCATCAGTGATTAAACAGGCTTCTTTCTGTGGCACTATTGATTTTTCTGTTCACGCTTATCCTGATTATCTGGCAACTGCGAGGATTGGGCATCGGATTGGGTACATTGACAGGGGGGATTTTTACTCTGGTTAGCGATGTGTCCTTAATGGACGAACTTAGAGTTAGTGCAACCGTTGGCAATACTATACTCACATTGATTGCCCTACTCATTTTGTGCCGGATTCTGGATGAAGCCGGGTTTTGGCGAGGGTTAGCGCTACAATTAACGGTTTTGGGGATAGGTCAAGGGCGTCTGCTTTTCCTTTTGTGCGGACTTTTGGGAGCATTGGGAACAATTGTTTTAACCAATGTGGGTATGGCATTAATCTGGATTTCTCCGGTGATGGAGATCCTTTGTTTACTACGCCTCAGGGCTAAAACCGTGTTCGCCGTTGTCTTTACGGTTAGTTTTATCACTGAAGCGGCTAGCTTATTGTTCCCTGTGAGCAATCCGGTCAACCTGCTTGCGGTAAACTATGGCGAAATTTCCGGGTTTCGCTATAGTCTGGTGATGACCCCGGTGACATTCGTCGCGATCGCAACCAGTTTAGCCAGCTTCTGGTTCTACTTCCATCGGGACATTCCAGCCAGATATAAAATTACTCACCTGCCGCTACCACGCCAAGCCATTCGTGATCCGTTGGTTTGTCAATGGGGCATGTTTATTTTAGCCAGTCTACCTCTGGCATACTGGATTGCCCAAGACCATTCTCTGCCGACTTGGATCGTGCCTGCGATCGCGGCGTTGATTCTGCTAGGATTGGCGAGACGCGGGTTTCTCCCAAATACCACACCGATTATTTCTGTGGGCAAGGTTTGGCAGGAAATTCCCTGGCAATTGATCGGGTTTAGCGTCCTGATGTATGGTGTCGTCCTCGGTTTAGGTCAAGTTGGCATGAGTCATGTCATCACCCATCAGCTAGACGCCCTCTCCAGTTGGGGGTTAACCCTGACAGCCATCGGCACAGGTTTTCTGGCTACTGGGCTGTCAAACTTATTTCAAAATTTACCCACTGTGTTGCTGAATGCCGTAGCCATTTCCGACACAACCACTGAGCCAGCGATTCGGGAAATGATGGAGTACGCTAATGTGATTGGATGTACCCTGGGAGCAAAAATTACTCCTCTGGGTAGTTTATCAACGTTAATTTGGTTCAAGGTTTTAGCACGTAAAGGTTTGCGCCTGCATTGGTTTTACTATATTCGTCTTAGCCTGATTCTGACTTTACCGATTCTATTTCTCAGCTTGCTGAGTTTAGCCCTCTGGCTTCCCTGGCTAATTGTCTAAGTTTTGATTTGTCCTTTGTCCTTCTATATTTAGAGAATATATATTAGAGAATAAACTAGCAATAACGCTCGAAAGGCTTTATCATACTCAAGGGTGTATCTGCTTGCCTGACCACAACAGCGTTTGACGAAAAATAGATAGACTTCAGAGGTCTAGCTGTTATTTGGCTTTTCTAGATAACATAGCGACTCAGCTAAGTCGGTTTAGGTATTTGAGAGACCTGTAGTATCATTTTGAGTTTCTCTCACTCGCGCAATTGAGTCTCATCAATCAGGTAAGTAATCGATGATCATCCAAACGGCAGAACCCCCTATCCCTAAGTCTCAGGGAGATACAACACAAAAGCATCATGAGTTTTGTAGCAATCAAGACAAATTTTTAACCCTGACCCTTGATTTGTTTTTCATTGCCAGTCCTGATGGCTATTGGCAGCAAGTTAACCCGATGTGTGAGCGAATCCTGGGATATAGTAGCCAAGAATTTAAAGCCCGCCCCTGGATTGAATGGGTGCATCCAGAGGATCAGCAGATGACCTTGAAGCAACTGCAAAAGCTGAGGGACTGTGAGGAAATTGTCTCGTTTGAAAATCGCTACCGCTGCAAAGATGGCTCCTATAAGTGGCTGTTATGGAACATCACCTTATGTCACACGCAGAACCAAATTTATGCGGTTGCTCGCGATAACACCCAACGCCGGGAAGCTGAAGCCGCACACCGGGAAAGCGAAGAACGGTTTCGTTTATTAGTCGATGGCGTCAAAGACTACGCGATTATTATGCTCGATCCAGAGGGTAAGATTGTAAGCTGGAATCCGGGTGCCGAACGAATTAAACAATATCGCGCCGCAGAAATTCTGGGTCAACATATCCGTTGTTTTTATACCCCTGAGGATATCGCCCAGGGACAACCGGACAAGTGCTTAAACATAGCTGCACAGCAAGGTCGTGTTGAAGAAGAAGGGTGGCGAGTGCGTAAGGATGGCTCAACATTCTTTGCTAATGTTGTGATTACTGCCTTACGGGGAGAAGACGGACAATTACGGGGCTTTGCTAGGGTAACGCGAGATATTACCGAACGCCAATTCGCTCAGGAAACCCTAGAACGAACGAATGATGAGTTAGAAAAACGAGTCGCTAAACGAACGGCTGAACTGTTGCAAATCAATGAGCGGCTGAAAAAAGAGATCGCTCTGCACCAGCAAACAGAAGTGGCGTTGGCAGAAGAAACTCACTACGTCACTGATTTATTACAGAAGCTGCAACAAGCTCAAACCAAACTGATTCACACAGAAAAAATGTCCAGTTTGGGGCAAGTGGTTGCCGGGGTTGCTCATGAAATCAATAATCCTGTCAGTTTTATTTACGGCAATATCGATTACGCCATCTGTTATCTGCGCGATTTAATGCAGTTAGTCGAACTCTATGGCATTCACTATCCCCAACCCGTAGCCGATATTCAGAAACGAATCACAGACATTGATCTAGATTTCTTGATGGCAGATATGCCAAAACTACTGAATTCAATGAAAGTCGGAGCTAACCGGATTCGGCAGGTGGTTTTGTCTCTACAAAAATTTCTCAAAGCTGACCAAACTGAAATGAAGTCCGCCGATCTTCATGAAGGACTTGAAAGTACTCTTTTGATTTTGCAACATCGCCTGAAACCTAGCGTTGAGCATCCCGAAATTACGGTGATTCAAGACTATGGCAAATTACCCCCAGTCGATTGTTATGCAGGGCAAATCAATCAAGTGTTTATGAATTTACTCACTAATGCTGTAGATGTATTGGAATCTTCAGGTAGAAAGACTCCTCATCAAATTAAACTTAGCACTGAGGTGCAGGATATTAGTATTGAGAAACCTGGAGCAAGTTATTGCCAAAAAACACCTCATGCTGTAATTCGGATTGCCGATAATGGTCCAGGGATGAGTCCAGACGTCTGCCAAAAACTTTTTGATCCATTTTATACCACCAAACCCCTGGGGAAAGGAACCGGATTGGGTCTATCGATTAGCTATCAAATTATTGTAGAAAACCATGGGGGTCAGTTAACTTGTCGGTCTCAACCCGGTGTCGGATCAGAGTTCATTATCGCTATTCCGATTAATCAAATAACCACCAAGCATCCTGAACTTTCACTGACGCCAAGTTAAGAATTGGTCATTGGTCATTGGTCATTGGTCATTGGTCATTGGTCATTCGTCATTCGTCATTGGTCATTCGTCATTGGTCATTGGTCATTGGTCATTGGTCATTGGTCATTTGCTCTCCCAGCTTCCCCATTTTTATTATCTCTTTCATCCCTCATCCCTTATCCTTCCGCGTGGTTCCATAAGTGTAGCTTCAAACGGAATAACTCCTACTATTTCACTCCGAATAGAACGAGCGGCTTGTCGGGATAAATCTAGAGTTCTACCCGGAATATAAGGACCGCGATCATTAATGCGAACAATCACACTATGACCATTTTCTAAATTTTTGACCTTCAGATAGGTATCAAATGGTAAGGTGGGATGCGCTGCCGTCAAATCATGCTGATCGTAAATTTCCCCAGTAGCTGTGTACCGACCGTGAAAATAGGGTCCGTACCAAGATGCTATGCCTTCAATGGT
Source organism: Coleofasciculus sp. E1-EBD-02 (assembly GCF_040218245.1). Taxonomy (NCBI): domain Bacteria; kingdom Bacillati; phylum Cyanobacteriota; class Cyanophyceae; order Coleofasciculales; family Coleofasciculaceae; genus Coleofasciculus; species Coleofasciculus sp. E1-EBD-02. The sequence continues at coordinate 15,161 of NZ_JAVJQN010000233.1, forward strand.
ACTTGATGTTTCAACTAAGTTGTACATCTGCTTTTGGGCGTCTGCCAAACTTAATGGCGATTGTCCTAACGCTAGACGCAAGTTATTTGCCCATTCAATTGCCAGAAGTTCTCGATGCTGATCTAAGTCTTTGGCTAAGGTATCATCCACTTTAAATAATACGCGATCGCCTGCTTTCACTACAGGTATTCCATCAGACAGGATAGCTCGTACCGATGAATCTATCTCAGATACATCTGATGAGTCACAAAACAACAGCGTGAGACTTTGCGCCATTTGTTCAGCCTGCTTTTGAGTCGGCAATTGGGCAATCGTTCGCCCTTTCACCACAACCTGGAATTGCTGCTGTTCAGCCGAATGTTCTAATTTATTACTCCTTTGGGTATATTGCAAAAAGCCCCGTTTTCCCCTTATTGCCTGACTCTTATTTCTGCCACGAGGTCGTGTTTGAGAGTGAGAGCTGATTACGACTACGGATTCAGCCGAGGTTTTTTCTTTGGATGCAACAGGTTGACCCCAAGAAAACAAATTCTCGATCATTTTCCAGATTTTCTGGGGTAGACTAGCGTTTGAGAGATGGTTGGTAGATGAATAATTTCCTAAAGCCGATGAGGAATCATGGCTAGGTTGGGATTTGCCCCCATCATCCAGGGAATCTGACTTTGCTGGACAAGTAACTGGTTGAGCAGTATCCCTGAATGGATGAGCTGCGACAGTAGCAGTCTGGGCGAATGGAAATGGTAAACTGCCTAAATCATTAGCTAATCCTGAATTGGCAAGTGCTGTTACTGAAGACTTGTTAGACCAGACGTTTGAATAAACTGGAGATGAAAAAAAAGGAGATATTGGTTGTTCGAGTGGGCTGTTAACAACGGATAAAACTTTAGTCGGTAAAGCATTGGTGATGTAGTCGGGTACTCTTAATAGACCCTGGCTGGATGCCAGCAAACAGCTTACCCATGATGTTGTCCAAATTAGTCCGAAAAATGGCATAATGTAAAATAATTCTGCTGTAGAATGCACTGTTATGACTCACACAGTCATTCAGTATACATAAATCTGTAGTTTTTCGATCCCTTTTAAGCAAAACTAATCTCTAGAGGCAGCAATGAACAAAATTTATTACTATGACTTATCAATAGGAAATTCTAATTGCTTTAATGGGAATTGATTAATTAATGAAACCTCAATACTTTAATATTTATAATAAAAAATTAAACTTGGCTTGAGTTAGAGATATTTGTCTTATGTCATACTCGCTCCCCCGCTCCCCAGCTCCCCCCGCTCCCCGGCTTCCCCTGCTGCTTAGGCAATGCTAGGATGACATTTGCCACTTCTGATGAGGTATTGATGGCAGAAACACTTTTTTTTAATGCGTTGCGTGCGGCTATTGATGAAGAAATGGCTCGCGATGACGCGGTATTCGTGCTTGGTGAAGATGTGGGTCACTACGGTGGCTCCTACAAAGTGACCAAGGATCTGTATAAAAAATACGGTGAACTGCGAGTTCTAGATACTCCCATTGCCGAAAATAGTTTTACGGGTTTAGCCGTGGGCGCAGCAATGACGGGGTTGCGACCGATTATTGAAGGCATGAATATGGGCTTTTTGCTCTTGGCATTTAACCAAATTGCCAATAATGCTGGGATGCTGCGTTACACGTCTGGCGGTAATTTCAAAATTCCCATGGTGATTCGTGGTCCCGGTGGGGTGGGGCGTCAACTGGGTGCGGAACATTCTCAACGCTTAGAAGCCTATTTTCAAGCGGTTCCGGGTTTAAAGATTGTCGCCTGCTCTACTCCTTACAATGGCAAGGGATTGCTCAAAGCGGCAATTCGGGATGATAATCCGGTTTTGTTCTTTGAGCATGTTCTTCTTTATAACTTAAAAGAAGATTTGCCAGATGAGGAGTATGTCCTACCTTTGGATAAAGCCGAGGTTGTCCGAGAGGGCGAAGATGTCACCATTCTCACCTACTCGCGGATGCGTCACCATGTCACCCAAGCGGTGAAGTCCCTGGAGAAAGAAGGGTTTGATCCAGAGGTGATTGACTTAATTTCTCTGAAGCCCTTGGATTTTGAAACCATTGGCGCATCGATTCGCAAAACCCATCGGGTAATTCTGGTGGAAGAATGCATGAAAACTGGTGGTATTGGGGCGGAGGTAACGGCATCAATCAATGATCGGTTCTTCGATGAATTGGATGCTCCTGTCTTGCGGCTCTCGTCTCAAGATATTCCCACTCCTTATAATGGCACTCTGGAAAGCTTGACCATTGTCCAACCTCAGCAGATTGCAGAGGGGGTAAAAAAGATGTTGGCACTTCAGATTTAACTCAGATCTTGCACCACTCACCTTAAACCGCCTTGGGTTCAAACCCAAGGCTAAAAGCTAAAGTCAGCTTTAGCTGACTGGAATGGATTTCGCTCCACTAAGCCTGGACAGTAGCTTGCTTGTCAAGACCTGAAGTTCTTGGCGGATGGGGGGGCTTACGGAAAATGGTGCAAGATATGAAAGAAACAGAGTTAAGATAGCATTTGTTGCGGCGGGTCACAGTTATGCAAAGACAGCGTTCGTTAGTAGCCCTGATTCTAGTCTTGATCATTCTGGCAATTGTGGTGCTGGTGAAGATTCCTCTTCAGCAGGGACTGGATTTACGGGGTGGCGCACAACTGACAATTCAGGTGAAAACCACAGAAGAGATTCCCGAAATTTCGCCGGATCAGTTGGAGGCTGTGAGAACTGTGGTTGACCGTCGAGTGAATGCTCTGGGTGTTTCTGAATCTCAAGTTCAAACTATTGGCTCCGACCAAATATTAGTACAACTCCCCGGTGTGAATGATCCGCAACAGGCGGAACGGGTGCTAGGGGGAACCGCACAACTTGATTTCCGCAAGCAAATACCAGGTACAGAAGCCCAGCTTTCGATTGAAGAACAATTGCGTCAGCAACTACTATTTGAGCAAGCCGCTCTACTGGAGAGTGAAGAGGGTGGTGATCAAGAGGAAGAGGCGATCGCAGAAAATCAAGCCGCTTTAGAACGCTCGAACGCCGCGATCGCAGAATTGTTTGAGAAGACGAATGTCACCGGGAAAAACCTCAAAGATGCCTTCGCGCAACCGACTCAAGCTGGTAATGGTTGGCAAGTCGCCATCCGTTTTGATGCGGCGGGGGGACAAGGATTTGCTGAACTGACTAGAGACTTGGCAGGTACCGGGCGCAGTATTGGAATTTTCCTGGATGACTCCCTAATCAGCGCCCCCACGGTGGGTCCCGAATACGCGGAAACGGGGATTAGTGGCGGTAGTGCTGTGATTACCGGGAATTTTGATGTGCAACGGGCGAGTGACTTAGCCGCCCAACTCAAAGGGGGTTCGTTACCGTTACCTGTGGAAATCGTGGAAAATCGCACTGTCGGCGCTACCCTGGGACGAGACAGTATTCAAAGCAGCGTTTATGCTGCCATTGGCGGTTTAATTTTAGTCTTGGTGTTCATGGGTATCTACTATCGTCTCCCCGGTTTAATTGCTGATGTGGCGCTGAGTATCTACGCTCTACTCACCCTAGCCGCCTTTGCCCTGATTGGTGTGACGTTAACTCTACCAGGAATTGCTGGGTTTATTCTCAGTATTGGCATGGCGGTAGATGCGAATGTGCTAATTTTTGAACGGACGCGAGAAGAGTTACGCGAGGGGAAAACTCTATATCGCTCTGTGGAATCGGGTTTTTATCGAGCATTCTCCAGTATTTTAGACTCGAACCTAACCACGTTGATTGCGTGTGCGGCTCTATTTTGGCTAGGGTCAGGTTTAGTTAAGGGCTTTGCCGTTACCCTAGGAATTGGAGTTGTGATTAGTATGTTTACAGCCCTTACCTGTACTCGCACATTTATGCTGTTATTGGTTTTAGGATTTCCTGGGGTGCGCCAGAAGCCGCAACTGTTTTGTCCGAATCTGTCATCGTCTCAGTGATGGGGTGATGGGGGAGATGAGGGAGATGAGGGAGATGAGGGAGATGAGGGAGATGAGGGAGATGAGGGAGCTGGGGAAGCTGGGGGAGCTGGGGGAGTCATGTAGAGAGGTGCCATGACATCTGTGTGTAGGGGCGGGTTTAGGGACTAATATTGATTGTTATCGCTAGCTTGGCGGCAAAACCCGCCCCGACCAAATGACAAATGACGAATGACAAATGACGAATGACAAAT
>NZ_JAVJQN010000234.1:0-11298 GCF_040218245.1 Coleofasciculus sp. E1-EBD-02
TTGATGGGCTTTGCGGTTTTGGCTTTGTGCAGCAAGCCCATCAATACTTTGAGCCTTATTGACAGAGGGTTTGATTCAAGGAAATAGGGTAGTATTCTTCATAAGTAAGGCATCACCTTGCTCAGGAAAAATGTACACTTGCTCCCCCAGCTTCCCCAGCTTCCCCCGCTCCCCCTCACCACCAGACTTATTCAGCAGACCCTATAGTATTGGATGCGATGCTAATTGACTTTCGTAATACCAATACCGTCTGGGCTTCTATACTGGTGGAAACGTTAACGCGGTTGGGATTAACCACTGCCGTCTTATGTCCCGGTTCACGTTCCACCCCGCTTACTGTTGCCTTTGCACAACACAGCCAAGTTGAAGCAATTCCGATTCTCGATGAACGTTCGGCTGCGTTTTTCGCCTTGGGAGTTGCCCGAAAATCAGGGCTACCTGTGGCGTTGGTTTGTACCTCAGGAACCGCCGGGGCGAATTTCTATCCCGCGATTATTGAGGCACGAGAAAGCCGCGTTCCTCTATTAATTTTAACCGCAGACCGTCCGCCAGAACTGCGTGATTGTCATTCAGGGCAAACCATTGATCAAGTAAAACTCTATGGCAATTATCCCAACTGGCAAACCGAATTAGCTGTACCGTCTCTGGAAATCGGGATGTTGAGATATCTGCGACAAACTGTAATTCACACCTGGGAGCGATCGCGCTTTCCTACTCCCGGTGCAGTACATTTAAATTGCCCCTTTCGTGATCCTCTAGCACCTATTCCAGAAGACGCCGCTACTGAGTTACAATCCCAATTCCAGGCTGACGATTTCTTTGGGGCGGTTACTCCCGCATCTGTGCATCCCCTCTCTCCTGTATCTGGGCAAACGATTCCCTACTCAGATTGGCAAGCGTGCGATCGCGGTTTAATTATTGCAGGTTTAGCCCAACCCCAAAACCCCCAAGCCTATTGTCATGCAATTTCCCAACTTTCGCAAGCCCTAAACTTTCCTCTATTAGCAGAAGGGCTTTCCCCCCTGAGAAACTACGCCAACCTCAATCCTTATCTCATTTCTACTTATGATTTAATCCTCCGGAATCGCCAACTCGCGCAACAACTAAAACCGACGATTGTTATTCAAATTGGCGAACTCCCCACCAGTAAAGAACTACGCGCTTGGTTAAATACTTGTCAACCCCAACGTTGGATTATTGACCCTTGTCATCATAACTTAGATGCCCTGCATGGGAAAACCACGCATCTGCGGATTTCTATCGAAGAAATCGGGCAATGGATAACCACGAATCCCAGAGAAATTAGGGATGTAGGGGCGGGTTTTACCGATAATGTGGTTGGTAAAACTGATAACGAAACTAAACCCGCCCCGATAGAGGAACAGGAAAAAACTATATCAAAACAAAACCCACATTACCTCAAAAAATGGTGCGATGCAGAAACGCAAGTCAGAGCAGCCGTTGACCAAACTATGGCAGAAATGTCGCAATTATTTGAAGGAAAAGCCGCCTGGTTACTCTCTCAATCTTTACCTACAGGGACACCCTTATTTATTGCCAATAGTATGCCCGTGCGCGATGTCGAATTCTTTTGGTCGCCAGGGAATACAGAAATTCAGCCCTGGTTTAATCGCGGTGCGAATGGCATTGATGGAACCTTATCCACAGCGTTAGGGATTGCTCACCGGAATCAGAGTGCCGTAATGCTAACCGGAGACTTAGCCTTATTACATGATACCAATGGCTTTTTATTCAACAATAAACTTATCGGTCATCTCACCATTATCTTAATCAATAATAACGGGGGCGGTATTTTTGAAATGTTACCCATTTCCGACTTTGAGCCACCCTTTGAAGAATTCTTTGCTACCCCCCAACATATAGACTTTGCACAATTATGTTTAACATACAGGGTAGAACATCAACGTATTGAATCGTGGCAACGATTACAGCAATTACTGAATCCATTACCCACTCAAGGGATTCGAGTCTTAGAAATACCCACCAATCGCAAAGCTGACGCAACGTGGCGACAAACCCATCTAGGTTCGTTCGTCGTAAAGGAACCTTAACCTATCCAATTGTGCCGCAATAACATTAACCTTTGATGTTGGGTTTCCTGGGTCAACCCAACCGACAACCATTCCTCTTAAATCTGTCAGCATCATAATTATTAGTAACCCCCCGTCACCCGCCAAGAACTCAAGTTCTTGGCTTATAGCTTAAGTCCACTGAAGTGGACTAATATCATGTCTTGACGATTGCCCATAATTGCAATGCTGTAATAACAAGGGTTTCAGGCGTTTTTATTTGGGGTGTTTGACCGGACATGATATAAGTAGTCGGACATAAATAAACAGCACTGTACCCAAAAGCCAAAAATGCTTGTAACCTTTGCCTCAAGGCAATTAGAGTCACATTTACAAAACTTTATACAATTCCCAAAACTTTTGTCCGACTACTTAAAACTCGTGTTTAGTCGTCTTTAGACGACTTAAGCTTTTAGCCAGGGATTTGAATCCCTGGCGGGTTGTTGCGACAGGTGTTAACATTTTTATTCACTAAGCATTGATTCCTTGTTCAAAAGCGTCAATTGCTTCAATTTGGTCAGAAATAAAAACACACTGTTCGAGCAAAGCCATATCTAATCCTGGTAATAATTCGCTAGTTATGACTTGTTCATACCCATACGTTTCTTCAAATACAGATGGCGTTGCTTCTCGTAAATGGTAAAGTTTAAGTCGATTCGTTTTCCAAAGCCATACCTCAGTTACTCCCAAGCGCCGATAGATATCTAGCTTGTCAATACTCCCACTGGTAATAATAACTTCCACCGCTAAATCTGGGATATCTTTCTCCTCTCCGATGCAGTAACATTCATCCGGTTCAGCGCCCACTTTTTTAAGTTGCTTCTTGACTCTGGTACTCCCCATTGGTGTGTGTTTGATTCGCTTTTTTATCAAATAAAATTCGATTAGAGTGGCTAGACGCTTTTTGATTTTTTCATGTCTCAAAGACGGTGACACGATTTCTAACACTCCATCCAAATAGGTGATGCGGTAATGAGAGTTGTCTCCCAGTTTTGCTAGTAAAGATTCGTATTGATTCCAGCTTACCTCACTGGTTGTGAATCTCTCCTCCGGGTCATAAATTTGAGTCAATTCTGGCTCGTTAATTAGTTCTTGGAGACTATTGACCATTATTTTTTGTCCTATTTAGTCAGATTGGAGTTGATTGCGATCGCGCCACCACACCTCAGCCATTTAATCCTATTATTATCCTTTCTTTTTTTATATAGTGAACTCATTATCAGGTGGGTGGAGGGGGGATGGAAAAATCATTAAATAAATGCACGTCATAAGTCGAGGTTGGCAACCTCAATATAGAACAAATCAGGTACATAGATTTCACTGTGGGGATTGGCAAGATGGGCAAACAGCAACGTTACTTTAAGCGATAGCGGATCAGGAATAAATTGCTTGATACCCACACTTGCGTCAACAACACATTTGAGCAGAGTTGTCATCGACTATCTCGATCCGCTCGAATAAGGGCAGTGCTATCTAGCCATGCAATATCTGTCGGTAATGTCTGGCGGCGATATTCGATATCAGCGATAAGCTGAGGGACTATCTTGCATCTTGCTTCCCAAGTTACATCAGTTTCTGGTAAACTGTCTTTAAATTCAGGTGTTTTATAGGATTGTAGGGCTTGTTTTAATAACTCAATAACTTGATTAATAACAGATTGATTATTTTGCGTGGCAAGTTGTTGAATCTGAGCGTAGAGATCGTCGGGTAGATTATTAATCGTGAAGGTCGTCATAGAAGATGAGTAGCTGTATTCAGTGCCTATCTTACCAGATCCGCGATCGCACCCTAGCAAACCTTACTTTTCACGGTATCCGGTGCCACGTAAGTGTGAATTGTGTAGGGGCTGTTCTTTCACGACTGTAGCACATAGAGTTCCGATTGAGTTGACTAGCATCAACCCAACCGACACATTTACGCCTTGACTAGGAATTCGGAATTCACTTGCCATGAGCTTATAATAAAATTAAGCTCAAAGCTGATATCCAACTCATGACCGTAACCCCCCTTCCACTCACCAATATTCGCCTGATTACTACGGCTGATTACCATCGAATGGCAGAGGTCGGTATTTTAGCAGCGGATGAAAAAGTTGAACTCATCGCCGGACAAATAATTCAGAAAATGCCCAAAGGTCCTGCCCATAGCGCACTTTGTAAACGTCTTGAAAAATGTTTGGAAAAGCTTCTGGGGGATCAAGTCTTAGTACGACTGCAAGATCCGATTCAACTCGATACCTACTCAGAACCAGAACCTGACATTGCTGTTGTCCATCCCAATGCTAACTTTTATGCTGACTATCATCCTCGCCCAGAGGAAGTTTACCTGATTGTCGAAATTGCTGATACCACAATCAATCGAGATTTAGGAAGTAAAGCCAATCTTTACGCCGCCGCAGGTATTGTTGACTATTGGGTGTTTAATGTGACAACCCAGCAACTCCACGTTTTTAGAGATCCTCAAGTAGATGGTTACCAACGTCAGTTAATTCTAAAAGGGCAACAGTCGATTGATATTCTGGCTTTTCATAATTGTACGATTACGGTGAACGAGTGTTTTAGAATACGATAAATTTGCTTTACAGTCCTGATTTCTTGATCATTTAGGCTAAGATCCCCTGACGACAAACCCAATTATAGTAACCGACATAGCGGTTAGGACACATCATTGATGTAGAGACGTTGCATGCAACGTCTCTACAATGGTGACGAAAGTCCTAATCAATGTGTCTACTGCTATAAAACCACGGCTTCTTGGTAAGCTGAAATTGATACATTACCCTGGTAGGGGCGCAAGGCTTGCGCCCAGAAACGTTAAGGGCGTAAGGCACATGGCAATAAACAATCATCTATCCCCAATCAGCCAGGAAGAAATTCGCGTGCGGGGTACAGTACAAGGGGTGGGATTTCGCCCAACGGTGTACCGTTTGGCAAAGGCGTGTAATCTGAAAGGAGAAGTCTGTAATGATGGTCAAGGTGTCTTAATTTACGTATCAGGAACAACAGACGCGATCGCAGATTTTGTGCAACGCTTACAAACAGACTGCCCTCCCCTTGCCCGAATTGAATCGATTGACCGTACTTTTTATCAAGGCGATCGCATTTTCTCAGACTTTACCATTGCCCAGAGTGTCAATAGTACCGTTCAAACTCAAATACCTGCTGACGCCGCCACCTGTCCCCAATGTCAAGCCGAAACCTTTGATTCGCGATCGCGCTGGTACAATTACCCGTTTACTAATTGTACCCATTGTGGTCCCCGTCTAAGCATTATTCGCTCGATTCCCTATGACCGTAAACAGACTAGCATGGCAGACTTTGCGATGTGTCCTGATTGCGCTAGGGAATACCACGATATCGAAAATCGCCGTTTCCACGCCCAACCGATCGCTTGTCCGGTTTGTGGTCCAAGGGTATGGTTAGAAGGGGCAAATGGTGAAAAAATAGATACAGCTAACCCTATCGATACCGTTTGTACTCTGCTGCAACAAGGGGAAATTGTGGCGATTAAAGGATTAGGCGGGATTCATTTAGCCTGCGATGCCACCAATGAAACCACAGTACAACAGTTGCGATCGCGGAAGCAACGGTATCATAAACCTTTTGCGTTGATGGCGCGAGATTTAGGGGTGATTGAACGGTATTGTACTCTGAATGATCAGGAAAAGGAATTATTACAAAGTCTCGCTGCGCCTATTGTTTTAATTAATGTTATCCCGAATCGCGCCAATTGTAGAGACGTTGCATGCAACGTCTCTACAGCCAAAATTGCGGATTCAGTCGCACCGGGACAAACAACGTTGGGGTTTATGCTACCCTATACTCCCCTACACCATCTAATTATGCAGCGGCTGGATGATCCGATTATTTTAACCAGTGGTAATCTCTCCGATGAACCACAATGTATCGATAATCAAGACGCCCGTGTAAAATTAGGCAAAATCGCGGATTATTTGCTGCTGCATAACCGTGATATTGTCAATCGTGTCGATGATTCGGTGGTGCGAGTTATTCCCTCTAAACGACAACCTCAAAACTTTGATGGGGGCGGGTTTAGTCACATCAGGGTGACAAAAAACGATAATTGTGAAACCCGCCCCTACAAAGGAACTATGGCAAGACATCTCCACACCCAAACCCTACGCCGCGCCCGTGGATATGCACCCCAACCCATTCCTTTACCCCCAGGATTTGACAATTGTCCGCCGATTTTGGCGATGGGAAGTGAACTGAAAAACACATTCTGTTTATTGCGAGATGGACAAGCCATCTTATCTCAACATTTAGGAGACTTAGAGAATGCTGCTGCCTTTAACGCTTACCAGACTACCCTAAATCTCTACCTAAACTTATTTGACCATAAACCGAGTGCGATCGCCACAGACAAACATCCCGAATACCTATCGACGAAACTCGGACAAGAACTCGCTACCGCTAATAATCTTACGTTACAGTCTATCCAACATCATCATGCCCATATTGCCGCTTGTATGGCAGAAAATGGCATCCCACTTACGACTCCCCCCCTATTAGGAATCGCCTTAGATGGATTAGGCTATGGTGAAGATGGCACAATTTGGGGTGGAGAATTCCTCTTAGCCGATTATCAGGGATTTAAACGATTAGGCAGATTTAAACCAATCGCCATGATTGGCGGCGAACAGGCAATTTATCAACCCTGGCGCAATACCTACGCCCATTTAATGGCAGCATTGGACTGGAACAAGTTAAAACAAGAGTATGGGGAGTTAGATCTAATTCAATTTCTGGATCAAAAACCTCATCCCTTGCTGAATCAACTCATCGAAAAAGGGATTAACTCCCCCCTCGCCTCATCTGCTGGACGATTATTTGATGCAGTAGCCGCAGCGTTGGGGATTTGTCGGACAGACTGTAGCTATGAAGGGCAAGCCGCGATTGAAATGGAAACCCTGGTTACTCCGGATAGCTTAAATTATGTTAAAGAAGTAGGGGCATATCCCTTTAACATTGGCAAACTAGATCAGGAAACAGAATTAATTTTAGACCCTTATCCCCTATGGCTTGCATTATTGGACGATTTACAGCAAACTATGCCAAAGTCCCTCATTGCTGCCAAATTTCACCAAGGATTAGCTGACGCGATCGCGAATATGGTTCAGCAGTTACGTCCTGATTTAATCAGCAATCAAGTGATCCTCACCGGAGGTGTGTTTCAAAACCGAATTTTATTGACCCAAGTCAGGGAAAATTTAGAGAGGATGGGTATGACAGTATTGACACACAGCTTAGTTCCACCCAATGATGGAGGACTATCCTTAGGACAAGCCGTAATCGCCGCAAGATGTAGGGGCGGGTTTAGGGACAATTTGTAGGGGCGGGTTTAGGGACTCAATTAGATGTCACCAATAACCTTTCAACAAAACCCGCCCTCCCTACCGATAACCTTTCAACAAAACCCGCCCTCCCTACCGATAACTTTCAACAAAACCCACCCTCCTCCAAATTCAACCCTCAGCTTACCCAAAACAACCAACAACCCACAAAGGACAACAGAAAAATGTGTTTAGGCATTCCCGGTCAAATTACTGAAATAACGAATAGAGAACATCAACTCGCCATGGTCAATATTGGCGGCGTCCAACGCCAAGTTAATATTGCCTGTATTATTGATGAAAATCATCCCATTGACACCTGTATTAACGATTGGGTATTAGTTCACGTTGGCTTTGCCATGAATCGCCTCGACGAACAAGAAGCCGCCGAAACCTTACAATTACTCCAAGAACTAGCCTTAGCCGAATGACATAAGACAAATGACAAATGACAAATGACAAATTATGAAATACGTTGACGAATTTCGCGATCCCCAAAAAGCCAAAGCCCTACTGCGAGAAATCCAAACCTTAACCACTCAATTAGGCAAAACTCCCAGCCAACCGCTAAAAGTGATGGAAGTCTGTGGCGGTCATACCCATTCCATCTTTAAATATGGACTCGAAGAAATCCTACCCGATAGCATCGAATTAATCCATGGTCCCGGCTGTCCCGTCTGCGTAATGCCAAGGGGACGCCTAGATGACGCGATCGCGATCGCAGATTATCCTAATGTTATCCTCACCACCTTTGGTGACGCCATGCGGGTTCCCGGTTCCCAGAAAAGCCTCCTCCAAGCCAAAGCAGCCGGGGCGGATATTCGCATGGTTTATTCTCCCCTAGATAGCCTGCAAATTGCCAAAGATAACCCGGATAAAGAAGTCGTTTTCTTCGGACTTGGCTTTGAAACCACTGCCCCCAGTACCGCATTAACCATCCTACAAGCCGATGCTGAAGGACTGCAAAACTTCAGTATGTTCTGTAATCACGTTCTAGTTATTCCCGCCTTACAAGCCTTATTAGACAATCCCGATTTACAACTGGATGCCTTTATTGGTCCCGGTCATGTCAGCATGGTTATTGGTACAGAACCCTATCACTTTATTGCCCAACAGTACCAAAAACCGCTAGTGGTTTCCGGATTTGAACCTTTAGATATTTTGCAATCCCTGTGGATGATTTTGCAGCAACTGATGCAAGGACGCTGCGAGGTAGAAAATCAATATGATCGCATCGTTCAACCCCAAGGAAATCGTGTCGCCTTAGACGCGATGAATACCGTATTTGAAGTGCGGCAAAAATTTGAATGGCGAGGACTCGGTGATATTGCCAATTCGGGGTTTAAAATTCGCCCCGATTACTCCCAATTTGATGCCGAAGTTAAATTTACCCTTCCCAATCGTCAAGTCGCCGATCACAAAGCCTGTCAATGTGGAGAAATCCTCAAAGGTGTCATGAAACCTTGGCAATGTAAAGTTTTTGGTACAGCTTGTACACCGGAAAACCCAATCGGAACTTGTATGGTATCTTCAGAGGGGGCTTGTGCTGCCTATTACAAATATGGACGCCTATCCAAAGTCACCAAAACCGCCGTCGGCATCAATTAACCCCCTGTAGGGGCGACCCGCCTGCATAAATTAACAACACCATTCCACTCAATGACATCGGGTCGCCCTTTACTCAATTGCATCAGGTCACCCTCTCCTCAACCCCCTGTATCCGAACGTGTTTCTTGAGAGTTTAAACAGTCGCGGGAGAACATTTGTCAAGGTGGGTTTAGCCCCCAAACTTTATCCACCAAACCGATAATTCAACTACAAAATCCGTCTGTTTTCCCCCATACAATGCTGTTAAAACACAGTTTTAGATTGGAGAATAAACGGTTATGCCATTTGTCACAGTTCAGATTGCCCAAGGTCACTCTGTTGATCAAAAACGTGAACTTGCCAAAGCCCTCACGGATACCCTTGTTTCCACCTTAGGCACGAAACCCGAATGGGTAACCATTCACATTGATGAATTTGATCGAGAAAATTGGGCAGTTGGCGGTGAATTACATTCCGATAAACCCGGTAAAGGAGGTAAGCATCACACATAAATTAGAGGCTGTTGAATAAGTGTTGTGGTGAGTTTCGCTACTATCTTTTGAAATGGTGCGTTACGCTTCGCTAACGCACCCTACACCCGCCCCGACTTTACAAATGACAAATGACAAATGACAAATGACAAATGACAAATGACAAATGACAAATGACAAATGACAAATGACAAATAACCAAAATCCTCTCTTCCAAAAAATCGAAAAAATTCGACGCCGCCCTAATAAAGTTAAAGATACCGCCATTACCCTCGCCCATGGTAGTGGTGGCAAAGCCATGCGGGATTTAATCGATGATATTTTTGTCGGGAGTTTCGATAATCCCATCCTCTCCCAACTCGAAGATCAAGCCACAATTCCCCTCGCCCAACTCATCAGTCAGGGCGATCGATTAGCCTTTACCACGGATTCTTATGTCGTTGATCCCCTCTTTTTTCCTGGTAGTAATATTGGGGAATTAGCCATCAATGGAACCGTCAACGATTTAGCCGTCAGTGGGGCAAAACCCCTCTATTTAACCTGTAGCATGATCATGGAAGAAGGACTTCCAGTTGAAACCTTACGGCAAATCGTTCTGAGTATGAAAACAGCCGCCGACGCTGCTGGAGTAAAAATCGTTACGGGAGATACCAAAGTTGTCCATCGCGGATCTGCCGATAAACTGTTTATCAATACAGCCGGAATTGGTGTTATTAGAGAAAATGTTTCTATTTCCGCCCATCAGATTCAACCTGGTGATGCGGTAATTATAAATGGTCAATTGGGAAATCATGGTGCAGCTATTTTAATCGCCCGTGGGGAATTAGCATTATCAACAGACATTAAAAGCGATTGTCAACCGTTAAATGGGTTAGTGGACGCGATTCTTGAGGTTTGTCCCCAAATTCACGCGATGCGAGATGCGACTCGTGGTGGTGTCGCTACGGTGTTAAATGAATTTGCCCAAAGTTCTGAAGTGGGGATTCGTCTGGATGAAGCATCGATTCCGATTCGGGAAGAGGTGAATGGAGTTTGTGAGATTCTGGGATTAGATCCGCTATATCTCGCCAATGAAGGGAAACTGGTGGTTATTGTACCGCGATCGCACGCTGAATCTGTATTATCGGCGATGAAGTCTCACCCAGCCGGAGAGGATTCCTCTATTATTGGTGAAGTGATTGATTCCCCTGCGGGTGTAGTATTACTGCAAACGGCGTTTGGGGCGGAACGTATTGTCGATATGCTAGTGGGGGATCAACTCCCCAGAATTTGTTAATTACCCACCATAGTGGCGTGGCACACCTTATGTGATGAATTAGTGTCGGCTTGTAGTAGCGACCCTTAGCCCTATATTCTGTTGGGTTGAGCGAAGTCGAAACCCAACCTACAACCTAAATAAGGGGGATCGCGATCGCTACTCTAACTCTTCCAGCAAGGTTTCCAAATCGCCATAATCGTAAGGGGGGCGTTTACGGATAGCCAATACATCGATAATTTTGTCCGTTTCTGCGATCGCGTACAATAGTCGCCAATTGTCTAACCGTAGCCGCCATACCTCTGCTTCCACATCGGGGAGGTTAAGCATTTTGCTTTGAGGTGGGCGGGAATTGTCGGCTAATTCCCCAATTACTCGTCTGATGCGCTGTTTAAGTAGGTTTGTGGAAATAAACTCAACCATGTTAAGTTATGTTAACAAGCCTCAAACCCTTACAAATGACGAATGACGAATGACGAATGACGATCCCCACCGTTAACTTTAATTGTCCCCACCTACTTA
>NZ_JAVJQN010000249.1:0-39031 GCF_040218245.1 Coleofasciculus sp. E1-EBD-02
TTTCAATTTGGTGAAATCCTTGCCCTCAATCGAGTCACACGCATTTATATTGATGAATTAGGAGAAACCTCATCGGGTTCCCTTGGGATTGAAATGGTTAAGCTGGTGATTGAGGATGAGGACACTGCACCGGAACGAGCAAGACGATTAGTCGCACAAACTCAAATACAGATAGATGATCAAGCAACTCAGCGCAACCTAATCAATTTAATTGAGACAATCCTTGTTTACAAATTACCCCAAAAAAGCCGCGAGGAGATTGAAGCGATGTTCAGCTTAAGTGAACTCAAGCAAACTAAAGTTTATCAAGAAGCCTTAGAAGAAGGTGAAATCAAAGCCAAGTTAGCCGCGATACCGCGCATGATAGAATTTGGCTTAAGGTTGCCACAAATCGCCCAGTTGCAAGATTTACCGATAGAGGTTGTACAACAGACAGAACAGTTATTTCAGAAACAAAAAGTTGCCGCTTTTATTCAACTCTTAACGAATCAGCGTGACTTGTTTTCCGCTCAAGATTTGGCAGAATTACAGGAGTGGATAGCACCGTTACCGGATCGGATTGAAGATTTATCCCAGGCGATCGCACAATGGTGCAATCAGGAATCCCATACCCTACAGCGTCAGGCTTGGCGTCAAGTTCTCTCTGATTTATGGAAGGCGACGGTGGAAACCATCTTGAAAACGTACCCCAAGACTCTGGATTTAACATCCTCTCCCCTAACTAAACAAATGGTGCAACAGGGGATTGAAGGGAATTGACACCGGGAACAGTAGAGACGTTGCATGCAACGTCTCTACTATCATGTAACGTCTCTACTATTTTTGATCAACCTTACTGCTGCATTTGCGTTGGCAAAGCACCGGGTTGTACTGTCACCTCAACATTTTTGCGATCGCGGCGTAATTCTAGGTTTAAATCGCCACCTATTTGCGTCGTTTGCACCACCTTTTGGACATCTTCGGCATCTTTGATCGACTCACCATTAATTTTCTGAATCACATCCCCGGCTCGCAATCCAGCTTTATCAGCCGGAGAATTCCGCATCACTCTGGCAATTAGTACCCCTTTACTTTCATCAACAGTCAGACCAGAATTGGGATTTTTGTTGATGTTTTCTTTCAACTCAGGGGTTAATGTGACCATCTGAATTCCTAAGAATGGATGTTCAACTTCCCCGTTAGCAATTAATTGTTGGGCAATTCGTTGCGCTGTATTAATCGGAATAGAAAATCCTAACCCTTGAGCGCCTTGAATAATTGCTGTATTCATCCCAATCACTTCACCGGATGCATTTAGCAGGGGTCCACCTGAGTTACCGGGATTAATTGCGGCGTCTGTTTGGATAAATTGGACGCGCTTATCGGGAACGCCTACTTCTGAACTGGAACGTCCTGTCGCACTGATAATACCTGTGGTGACGGTATTATCTAATCCTAGCGGATTCCCGATCGCGATCGCCCATTCCCCCGGTTTGAGTTGCTCCGAATCCCCTAAGGTGACAATGGGGAGATTATCGGCTTCAACTTTGATCACCGCCACATCGGTTACGGGGTCAGTTCCTAGCACTTCTCCCGCAAATGTGCGACCATCTTTGAGAACCACATCCACTTGATCCGCACCATCAACAACGTGAGCATTGGTGAGAATCATCCCATCGGTGTTAATAATGAACCCCGAACCCGTTCCCCGTTCTACTCGCTGCTGCGGTTGTTCCGGAATTTGAGATCCGAAGAACTCGCGGAAAAACGGGTTATTAAATGCATCGGGAACTTGAGACGTCACAGTTTTGGAGGCGTTAATCCGCACAACTGCGGGTCCCACAGTATCCACAACCTTAGTAATAAAATTGCTGTTTTGGGGAGTGGACAGGTTAGCTGGAGGAATGATTCCTCCCAAAACCTGAGAGGATTGGGGAACAATGGAGTTGGCTGAAACTTGAGGATTACCGGAGATGACAGAGTTGGCGCCAAAGGAAACACCAGCGCCTAGCAACATCAGGGATAGATAGGTGACGGCTTTTTTTACAGGGGAAGCGTCACTGTCATGAGAGTTGGATGTTTTCCTGTTAAATACCATAATGATTCTGCTGTTGAAATAGGATTGATTTGGATGATGTCAGTTACAGTTTGTCGGAGTTCGGTTAATTCGTTTCCAGGTAGAGAAAACCCGAATCCTAATCAACTCTCTCCCACCCATGGCTAACACCCCCATTAACTTTGTGATAATTATTTGCGGATAAGGTATTAACCGGGTCTGGCGTCGGTCGGTGAATCCGTTGGCTGGGAAGGAATCACGATGATCTATCGCTGACATTTATCAATGTAGATACTCTTTGTGACGTGCTTATGACAGTGTAGTTTCGCTGATGTGAAGATTTCTGGATTTGTGCTGTAGCCGTCTAGGTGCTTTGGAGGAATCCTCCTCTTGAGGTTGTGCTTACCGTAATTATAGGATACTCCCTCTTGCATAAGGGAGATTCGATGAGAAATAGATTCCAACAACTCCCCTGGCTATGGCGAGGATAAGCGGTTTGGTATTTAAACCTTAATATAATGCCTCCCATCCTCATAGTGCGAGCATCTTGCTCGCTACTAATACCCTATCTCAATGTATGACGGCTTACTGTACCGCTACAGCCACTCGATATGAAACACTTCTGGTTCTCTCAACCAACATCCCGACAAATTGACATCAAGAATATCGCCTTTGGGTTAGGACTCACGGGACTCATTCCTTGTCTTCTCTTATCTGTAGCTGCTTATCTGGGAGGATTCCACCGATATTTTGAATTACTCTCCCACTTCAAAGTGCAATACTTCATCATTAGTTGTATTGTTTTGCTCTTATTGTCCTTAGCACGACGAAAAACCTGGTGGTTGATTAGTTTGTTTTGTTTAACCCTTAATGCTGTAGAGGTTATTCCCTGGTATATTCCCCAATTTTCGGATATAAATACGCCTTCCGGACAACCGTTGCGAGTGTTACTGGCAAATGTCTATAGTGATAACCAGCGTTATGCTGAGTTTATCTCCTTGGTCAAAGCCGAAAAGCCTCAACTGCTCGTTGTCCAAGAAGTTAATCCAATTTGGTCACAGCAACTGGAAGCACTTAAGCCTCTCCTTCCTTACCAGATTGTTCACCCTAGATTTGATAACTTTGGCATTGCTGTATACAGTGCGATTCCTCTGCGAAATACGGAGATTAAATCGTTCACCGAGTATGATATTCCCTCTATTTTTACTGAGGTACAGTGGCAAGGGCAAACGGTTTCTATTATTGCCACTCATCCATTACCGCCGATTAATGCGGAGTATTTTAATTCGCGCAATCAGCAACTTTTAGAACTGGGAAAGGTGATAAGTTTAACCAACACTATTCATGCCGTCATCGGTGATTTGAATACAACAATGTGGTCTCCCTATTACCGCAAATTTATCCGTCAGACTGGATTGAAAAATGCGCGAGCCGGTTTTGGAATTCTCCCTACTTGGCCCCAAGGTGCGCCAATGTTACAGATTCCTCTGGATCATTGTCTGATTAGTCCAGAAATCAATGTTTTAAAGATTCGCACCGCCGGAAATATTGGTTCCGATCATCGTCCCTTAATTGTCGATTTGGTGATATCGGACAGGAACACTAACAGAATATAGGGCTAAAGCCCTTACTACAAGCCGACTTCAAAATCCCTCCCTCTAACTGATAAATCGCTGCCATAATGCCATTATCTGGATTATTCAATAGGGACGCCTTAACTTCTTGTAAATAATCCCGAATCGCTTCCCGCAAAACAGGGCGCTCAATGTTTACGGTATGCTGATAATCCCAAACATCCCAGATAATAATTCCTACGCCAACAATCGGATCAAGAAACTGAGCGCCGAATTTACCAGCTACAGCGCCACCCGTTTTGGCTGCCATTTTAGCGGAGGCTTTTCCGGCAAAGGATACGGCAACTTTACTGCCAATTTTGGTGACAACGGGAATCATGGCTTTGGCAAATAAGTACGTACTCCCGCCAACTAAAACTTTTAACGATAAATTAGACAGATTGCCTTCCGTATCTCGAATCGTTACCGCAATATCATCCAAATAGCGCTCCCATTCTCCTTGCGGAATCTGGTACTGAGTTTGAATGTTGGAAATGTTGTTTTCCAAGTCAGCAATATATAAATTTACCGTATCTCTGGTGATGTGTTCCAATTGAAGTTGGGCAATTTTAGGGCGGAGGACTCGTTTGGTGAATTCTGTTTGGAATTCCTCCGTCATTTTTTCGGCGACAGCTTGATTTGGAGTCGGTTTTGTGGTATCCATCCAGTGAGAGACGGCTGAAGATACCCAGACAAATGGAGCGCTAAATTCCAGTTTCTTTTGATTAAAATAATCAAAATACCAATCCAGGAAATTACCATCCACGCGACTCATGAGTTGATCAACCCACCCATCGAGTTGGTCTGAGGCGAACTGTTCTGCTGTATGATGAGCATGGGTAATTGCGGTTGCGATCGCGCGATCAATCTTCTCCTGATCCGGTACAGTCCGTTCAATGGTGACAACCTCACTTTTTGGCTTCTCTGAACTCGCCGCATCGGTTGATAATGAACTAGCAATAAAACCACTTCCGATCAGCGGGATAATCACAATTAGGATAACCGCCACCCAAATATAAGGTGTTACCGACTTAATCAACTGACTCCAGGCTTGTAGGCGAGTCGTCATTTCTGTGTAGGTTGGTTTTTCCGATGGATTGGTTGGGGACAATGTGGGAGTATGAGTAGGGTTAGAGGGCGTTTGGGTTTTCTCAGCGCCAGGTGATAGGGGCGCAGAGGGATGAGTCGAGGTATAGTCCTGCGATCGCTCTTGGTTCATTAGCTATTCTTTGTCCGTTAGATCAATAGTTTCCGTTAGATAAGATTTACCCAAAACTCCCCACAAGTGGACTTTCTTGGAACTTACTTTTTGCTTCTTATTCCCCAATTTTAACCGTAAACTTTAATTTTAGATGCTCAACCCAGATCGAGTATCAACAGTCGCCTTAAAAATTCTTCCTCCCAAAGATAGATGAAAGCGCGTCCAACTCCTCCATTACAGTAGAACAATACTGCCTAATTTTATACACCCATGACTTTGCTTGCTGGAAAACCTGCTTCATTTTGGATTGATTCAACGCCAACGTCTACATTTTCTCCTTTTATCAACAACCTTGTTGTCGATGTAGCGATTGTTGGTGCTGGAATCGCTGGACTGACCGCTGCGACCCTGTTAAAGCGTGCGGGTAAAACCGTTGCGGTGATTGAGTCGAAACGAGTTGCTATGGGCGTGAGTGGTCATACAACGGCAAAGATAACATCGCTGCACAAGTTAATCTATGCCGATCTCATTCAACAATTGGGAGAAGACAAAGCCCGCCTTTATGGAGAGTCTAACCAGGCGGCAATTGAGCAGGTGGCTCAACTGGTTAAAGAGGAACAGATTGATTGTGATTTTAGCCGTCAAAGTGCCTACACTTTTGCCGATTCTCCAGAACAGTTGAGTCAAATTGAAGCTGAAGTAGAAGCGGCGATAAAGTTAGGAATTCCTGCCTCTTTTGTCAAAGAAACCTCACTCCCCTTTCCCATTGAGGGAGCCGTAAAGTTTGAAAATCAAGCGCAGTTTCATGCCCGTAAATATTTGCTCCATTTGGCGAGAACCATTCCAGGTAATGGTAGCTATTTGTTTGACGATACGCGAGTGGAAACCGTTGACGAAGATAGCCCTTGTCAAGTTCAAACGACTAGGGGGGTACTTAAAGCCAAAGATGTAATTGTCACCACAAATTTGCCCATTCTGGATCAAGGACTGTTTTTTGCTAAAGCCTATCCGAAACGTTCTTATATTGTCGCCGCTTCGATTGATCCAGCCAAAGCACCCGATGGGATGTTTATTGGCATTGGTGAACATTATCGATCGCTACGGACGACGCCCTACAATGATGGTGTACTCTTACTGATTGGTGGTGAGAGTCATAAAACGGGTACAGTTACCCAGACAGAGGAACGATATCTGCGTTTAGAAGACTATGGTCGCACCCAGTTCGGCATAGATACCTTCGAGTATCGCTGGTCAACCCAGGATATGGTATCCTTCGACAAGTTACCCTACATTGGTAAATTAACCCCAGTTAACAATCATATTTATGTCGCCACGGGATTTAGTCTCTGGGGTATGACCAAGAGTACCCTATCGGGGATGATCCTGTCTGATCAGATTTTAGGACGTTCCAATCCCTGGGCAGATTTATATGACGCCACTCGCGCCACTCCCTTTATCTCAGAAACCTCGATCAAAGAGAATTTGGACGTGGGTAAGCATTGGATTGGCGATCGCTTGAAGGGGTTAGATGAGTCCTCTTTTGCTGATGTTAGCAAAGGGGAAGGGAAACTGCTCACCATTGATGGGAACAAAGTCGCCGCGTATCGAGATGAAAAGGGTTCAATTCATGCGGTTTCCGCCGTTTGTCCTCACTTAGGCTGTATCGTCGATTGGAATAGTGCCGAGAAGAGTTGGGATTGTCCCTGTCACGGTTCCCGCTTTAGCTGTGATGGACAAATTCTCCACGGACCAGCGGTTAAGGAGATGGAAAGGGTTAAATAGGAGCTGCTGAATAACTGTATGTGGTGAGGGGGAGCTGGGGAAGCAGGGGAAGCAGGGGAAGCTGAGGGAGCTTGATAAGCGGTCATGCATTTAAATTGGGTATTATAGCAACCGCCATGGCTGTTAGGACACATCATATCATGTCTTGACGATTGCCCATAATTGCAATGCCGTAATAACAAGGGTTTCAGGCGTTTTTATTTGGGGTGTTTGACCGGACATGATATCATTTATGTAGAGACGTTGCATGCAACGTCTCTACAATGGTGCCGAAAGTCCTAATCGATGTGTCTACTGCTATATTAGTAGCGAGCAAGATGCTCGCACTACGGCAAGGATTGAGAGCAATTATTGACATTACAGTTTAAGTTTAAATGCCGAACAGCTTATTAAGCCTCTGGCTCAATTCCAGCCGCTCTTAACTGCTCTATCAAAGCTTGAACACGTTGTTGTTCCTGCTCCACTAATTCTACTCCCCAGGGTAACAGTTGCCCAGATTCATCCCACCACCGCAACCAATACCCCTGGCGGTTTCCCTTGGTTCCTTCCCACACCCCTAAAAATAAACCGAGTGCGTCTATCCAGTAGCGATTCTCCTGGGGTTGTTGTAGGGTATAACGCCCAGAATCGTTAAGCTGATAGACTTCCAGCACCCCTTGTTGGGGTTCAAAAATTGCATACTGGGGGACTCGCAAGACTTGCTCATAAAAATACCATTTTCCCGGAGGATAAGTCGGCTTGATTGAATATTCACCGCCTTCTGTATCTGAGAGAAACTCCATCACAATCCCTGGAATATCTCCTTGCAGGTGAGGCGTATAACTACGACGCACGTTTTCTGGCGACACCTGAATCCGAGGGACATACATCCAATCAGGAGCTTTTACCACAATCTTGCCATCTAACCGGGCGCAAACACCGTAATTCGTGGCGACAAGCATCGTTTCTCGCAATCGCCCTGTTACTTCTAAACTGTCGCTTAATGCGGCGGCTAATGTTGGCTGATCAATATTATCCACTGGCTCATCGGGTAAGGGGAAATCATCCGGTAGCTTCTCCCAGGTAATTTTAGGCTTGCTGGTTACCGTTGTCATCGCGTAGTATCTCCCTATCCATAAGCTCTATTGTATAGCGCTACGCGAAGCGGGAATAGGGAATAGGCAACACCTCGGCTTACCTCGGCTTCGCTCGGTAACACGCTCGGTGTTTCATAGGCAATAGTGAAGATAAAAGCTTACCTGACAAGGGATTGAGCGATTTGAATTTTTCTTGTATGTCCTAACTAGAGTGCGTAGTGCTATAGATAAGTAATGAGCGCGATCGCACAACTTGATACACTAAGAAAGCAGTGGATAGCGTGGTTCTATCTCAGACAACGACCAAGGAATGACTGGGAATGGCAGAGGATTTTTCAGTTGATCAGCTTTTGGACAAAATGAGCGAAGCCTACGAAGACGCCGGAAAGGACACGGGACAGTGTAATGTATTGGTCATTGGCAAAACGGGTGTGGGCAAAAGTACACTAATTAATGCGATTTTCCAATCTCGTTTAGCCGAAACTGGGGTGGGTTATCCAGTTACCCAAACCATCCGACGCTACCGGAAAAAAGGATGTCCGATTACGGTTTACGATACCCCTGGACTTGAACTCAATCCAGAACAGATTCAACAGGTTCGCTTAGATGTGGCGGAATTAATTGAAACGCAACGGTTACAAGCCGCCCAAGAACATATTCATGTGATTTGGTACTGTTTAGAACATGAGGCGGGACGATTTGATGAAGTCGAGGAAGAATGGCTGAATAAGCTGCAACTACAAGATGTACCAATTATTTTAGTCGTCACCCAAACCTTAACCCGAAAGCGCAGTGAGTTTCAAGTATTTTTAGATAGTAAAAATTTACCCGTTTCTCAGATTGTTGCGGTTCTTGCCCAGCCTAAACCCATCGATGATGAGTATACAATTAAAGCCCATGGTTTAGACCATCTGGTCGAAGTAACGGCTAATCTTCTGTCTACCGAAGCACGTAAGGCATTTCTGAGAGAACAGAGTCGCAATATTACCTTAAAAGCTGGGGAAGCGTTTAAATATGTGACGGGATATGTAGCAGGTTCTGCATTAGTCGGTGCGTCTCCGATTCCCTTTTCTGATGCACCAATATTAGTCACCATGCAAACTGTGATGCTAGCGAATATCACGGCTATCTTTGGGTTACCTTTTGATCGCGCCTTTACCAGCACCGTACTCTCAACCATTGTCGGAGTTGGCGGCGTGGCAACTGTGGGGAGAGCGATCGCGGCGAATTTACTTAAGATGATACCAGGTGCTGGGACAATTGTGGGCGGTGCAATTTCCGCCTCCACCGCCGCCGCGCTAACGTTGGCGCTGGGTTTAGCTTATATCGAGTCTCTCAAATATTATCTGAAACGCAAACTGGAGGGACATGAAATCCCCCTTTCTGAACTGGCAAAAATTATTCTTGAACAATATAAGTTTTATGCCCGAACGGGTCAGAAAACTTTGAAAGAGGAACCCATAACCCCCCCTCGCAAAATTGATATTGAATAAGTAAGTAGGTGGGGACAATTAAAGTTAACGGCGGAGAACTCGCTGTCTTTATCTGGTCTCCCCCTTTTGAAGGGGGACGGAAGGGGGATCAAAAGGGAAGAGGGGGATCTAATAGGGGGGAACGAGGGGGGTTGGGGAGTTAGGTTTGATATCGATTTTTCTAGATGGCGTGAAAAGTCAGCAGCTTCCCCAGCTTCCCCCGCTCCCCCAGCTTCCCCTGCTCTTCCTATCTACTACGTTTGAGCGCAACTCAGTATGAATGGCGGAGTCTGGGTCACAGCGCTAACCTTGACACAAAAGAACTTTTATGTTAAAGAGAAAGTAGATAGTCTCAAGCTTCTGGTTTAGAAGTAATTAATTGTGACTGATGAACGACTTACTCAAGATCAGTTAACGCAACTCGTTGCTGAGGTGGATCAATTAGCCAGACGCCACGAGGCTGAAATTGACCGCCAAGAAATTCAGCAGATTTTGCAGGAATTGAATCTACCACCAGAGTTGCTGGATGAAGCGCTAATCCAACTACGTCGTCGTCAAGCGTTAGCCGTTCAACAAAAACGGAATCGCTGGATTGGGATAGGAGTAGGGGTGGCGATAGTGGGTGCGATCGCGGCTTCTACGGTATTCATTGTAAATCGCCAACGTGCGATCGCGGCAGTGTCTGTCTCTCAAAGTTGCATTACCCCGAATCAGCAGACGTGTGAACCGATATCGGATTTTAATCGCCAAGAGATAGTCTACCGGGTTACCTTACAAGACGCACCTGTGGGACAAAAGCTTTCCTTACAGTGTGATTGGATTAACCCCAATGGTCAAATTGTGCATCAGAATCGCTATCAAACCAGTAAAATTGACCGAGAGGTTTGGTCTACCTATTGTCGTCACACCTTGGGTTCTACTGCAACCATGGGGGATTGGCAAGTGCGGATGAGATTAGGCGATCGCGCACTCGACCAAAAATCATTTACAGTTAAATAATCGGAACTATTCGCTATTTTCCAAATCATCGGGATCAATACCTAACTCTCGTAATCGTGCGGCTAATTCTTGAACCCGTCGTTTCGCCATTTCTGTTTCTTGTCTGGCGGCTTCTGTTTCTTGTCTGGCGGCTTCCGTTTCTTGTCTGGCGACTTCCGTTTCTTGTCTCGCCACCTCTGTTTCTTCCGTGGGTAAAGAAATCCAATTCCCCTCCAGTGTCATCCACCGTAGCCACAGTCGGTTAAACCCGCGAAAATTACCTTGCCATACGCCTAAACTTAATCCCAACTCCGGTATTGGTAAACAGCCTTGAGTCAAATCTACAGACTCATAATGACCGCCAACCAGATGAAATGCTTGCCATTCATTAGTATAGCGACTAAAAATTACATAGTAAGGAATCCGCAGAATCTCTTCATAAACTCGCCACTTTGTCGGCGGATGTCTTAATTCGCTTTCCCTTTGACCCAAATCTTCATCTTCCGTACCTGGAGACAATAACTCCACCACGATAAAGGGATTCACCCGTTCTTGCCAACACACATAACTCAAACGCATATCGCGTTCCTGATAAAGCCTTGGTACACCGACAACTCCGAACCAATCAGGACGTTTATACCAGTTTGGATGAGTAGGGTCATAATAGAGATTCAAATCACAAGCACTGAAAACTCTATCTGGATACCAATTTTGCGGTAAAAACGTCAAATATAGTAACAACGGTTGCAAAAAATGGAACTCATCAGGCAAACCAGGTTCCTCCGGATTTTCGCTAGGTAAATCATACATCGTTGGCAGGGTTTGCCAAGGGGGAAGTGGGGGTTCTGTTTGGCGGGGTAATTGAGTCATTTGATGATTAGAGTTATTGATAAAATCTATTCCACTATTTTAACGGTTCGTAGTGGCGTGGCACACCTTAATTGGTGGATTAGCATTGTAGGGGCGCATGGCGTGCGCCCGGTTTAAACGTCAAATCTAATCCACAATTTTAGCTGGGTCACGCCAGTAGTCATGGATGCGAGCCTATCATCGTGTTGGGTTGCCAATATCCGACAAAACAACAACTATAGATGTGACCATTGAATCGGGCGCACGTCACTGTGGGAAAAGGGCGCACCTCAGTGCGCCCCTACAGTTTCTGGATGGAATGCTAATTCATTTTGCTTAGGTGTGACACACCACTACGATATATTAAAGTGCGTATTTCAGGGCTATTGTACTTAAATTAATTCAAGATTTGATTATTGTGAGTAATCCCTATCAATTTATCGGCTATTGGGGTATAGAGTCACCCGATAAACTTGAAGCGATGTTAACCAAACTTCTCGTCGTCGCGACAGGTTTAGAAACATCAAAACCATTGAAACATCACCTCAACAAAGTCTCTGTAAAGGGTAGGTTAAATGGGCGGGTTGGTTATATTGGCAGTAATCCGACTAATTCCTTCACCAATGAAGAGGGTATCATCGCCGCGTTATCCGCTTCTGGTTTTCACGACTCAGCCGATGCTTGGGTTAAGGTAGAAAATAATCACCTAATTTTAGGACGCGAACCCTTTGGACGTGTCCCTCTCTATTGGACAAAACAGGGAAATGTTATCTGGTTTGCGTCTAAGTTGCAGCTATTATTACCCCTGCTTAAAACACCAGAGGTGAATAATCATGGATTGTATGGCTATAGCTGTTTTTCTTATGTTCCCACACCGTTGACGCCAGTATCTACTATTTTTTCCGTAGCGGCTGGAACCCTAGAAACCTGGCAAATTACCTCTGAACACGACTTAACCCATAGCACTCATCGTTATTATCAATGGCAATCTGCCTCTGTACTGATTCACGATGAAGATGAAGCCATCTCTCAACTGCAAAGCCTGTTAAAAAATGCCGTTCATCGACAACTGGAAAATTTACCCAGTGAGCCCGTTGGCGTTTTTCTCTCTGGCGGGTTAGATTCATCTACAATAGCGGCATTATTAGTGCAAGCGGGAGTAAAGGTTAAAGCCTATAGTTTAGATTTTGGGTTAGCGGGAGTCTCGGAATTGCCCTATGCTGAACAAGTGGCTGACTATCTGAATATTCCCCTGGTTCAAGTTGATGCCACACCCCGTCGGATTAAGCAAGCGATTCAAGCGACAGCGACGGCGTTAGATTTACCCTTTGGGGATGGGGTAACGGTTCCTTTATATCTGTTGTGTCAAGCGGCGAGTCAAGATACAAAAGTGATTTTTAATGGGGAAGGGGGCGACCAACTTTTTGCGGGATGGACAAATAAACCGCTAATTGCGGCTGGTGTTTATAATCAAGAACATCCCAACGGAAATACAGAGTTTACCCAACAGTATTTACGAACGTTTCACCGTCTCTGGGGATATGAGGAGCGGGTATTTCAGAATCCAATAAAACAGGAGTTATCGGTACAACCGGAACAATGGTTGGCAGAGGCTTTAGATGCTAAGTTTACCACGACTCTTTTAGACCGATTGCGTCGGGCGACGTTAATGTTAAAAGGCGCACAAAATATCCACCCACGGGCGACTAACTTAGCATTCTCTCATGGATTGTGGGTGCGATCGCCCTTTTGTGACATTCCGTTATCCGAGTGGACATTTCAGATACCAGGGGAGTTCTACCTGCGGGGTGCTTGTGAAAAATATATCCTCAAACGTGCGGTGGAATCTTGGTTACCGTCAGAGGTGGTGTGGCGGGAAAAACGGGGGATGGGGGTTCCTTTAACGGCGTGGTGTTTAAATGAGTTATGGTCTGAGGTAGGATATTGGTTAAATTCGGGTATTTTGGACGCCGAAGGACGATGGCAACCGCAATTACCCCTGCAACTGATTAAAGGGGAATTTAGCGCCTATTTGCGAGGGCGACGAGTGGGTGAGATTCTCTGGTTATTGCTGATGTGGCAAGTTTGGCGCAGGAGGGTGTTAAATGAAACGGTATCTGGGTATTCTGGGTTACATCCGTTCTGGTTACCGTCTCGGTTTTGGCGATGGTATTGGAAATTGCGGGATGAATGATGAATTGCTTAGTTATTCGTTTTACCAGAAGGGCGGATTTAATTCAGTTCAATCGAGTACACATCCGGGGTGAGGGCGCACGTCGGTGCGCCCCTACTATCCAATGAGGTGAACCTACCCCACTCCATCGTTTTTAGCTTAATTTGAGATCCATGATTGTCCGTTCGCTGTTTACTGTTGCCTGTTTCTTGAGAAATGAAAGCCAGTGAAGTTTTGAATCTGTACGCTGCTGGGAGACGCGATTTCAGTGGTGAAAACTTGAGAGGTCAATCCTTTAAAGGAAAAGACCTCTCTGGGGCAGATTTTAGTGAAGCGGATATCCGAGGGGCAAATTTTACTAAGGCTAAGTTGACGGGGGCGAACTTTAGCGGCGCTAAGGCTGGATTACAAAAGCGTTGGGCAATAGCTTTAGTTATCAGCTCATGGATAATTCCAGGGATATCAGGATTTTTGTCAATCCTCATTGGTGCTTTGATAGAGTTTATTTTTGAGGGTGGCCATACCGAGGATCTTATTGTAGGCTGGGTAAGTTTGATAATTCTGGCAATCTTTTTTGTTGTTATGCTCCGCAAAGGTTTAGTCGCTGGAGCTTTCACTCTCGCTGGAGCTGTCGCTGGAGCTGTCGCTGTCGCTGTCGCTGGAGCTGTCGCTGTCGCTGGAGCTGTCGCTGTCGCTGGAGCTGTCGCTGGAGCTGTCGCTTTCGCTGTCGCTGGAGCTGTCGCTTTCGCTGTCGCTGGAGCTGTCGCTTTCGCTGGAGCTGTCGCTTTCGCTGTCGTTTTCGCTGGAGCTGTCGCTGTCGCTTTCGCTGTTGCTGTCACGCTCTTGAGCGCTTACATTGGCTGGCGAGCCATCAAGGGAGATGAAAGAGAGGCTTGGATTCGGGGAGTTGCAATTACATTAGCTGCTACAGGCGGGACAAGCTTTCGCCGTGCTGACTTAACCGATGCTAATTTTACATCTGCCAAACTCAAAAGTACCGACTTGAGACAAGCTACTCTTATCCGTACTTGCTTCCATCAAACCCAAAAACTCGATCGCGTTCGTCCTGGCATCACTTATATTAAAGATGCTCAGGTGCGACAACTACTCATTACCCGACAGGGACAAGCTCAGAACTTTGACCGCTACAACCTGCGCGGTGTCAACTTACAAGGCGCAAACTTAGCCGATACCAGTTTTATCGGTGCTGATTTAAGCCAAGCCAACTTGCAAGATACTGATTTATCCAGAGCCAAACTCGTCCAAACCCAACTCGACTACACGGATTTAACTGGAGCCACATTAACCGGCGCTTGTATTGAAGATTGGGGTATCACTCCAGAAACCCAACTCAATGGTATTCAATGTGAGTATGTCTTCATGCGCCTAGTCGATAGCCTTGACCCCAATCCCCACCGCAAACCAGATGATTGGAACAAAAACTTTGAAGATGGTGAATTTGCCGACTTCATTGCTCCCATGGTACAAACCCTTGACCTTTATCACAACCAAGTGGATGACCCGCGTTTAATTGCCATGGCGTTCCAACAACTTACCGAAACCCATCCAGAAGCTGAACTGGATATTGTTTCGATTGAGAAACGGGGAAAACATCGCGATAAAGTGTTAATTCGTGCGGAAACGTCACCTCAAGCAAACCGTTCTGAACTGCATCACGCCTATTTCACTACTTATAATGAATTGCAAGCCTTGTCCCCGGCTGCGCTACAACAACTTTTAGCGGAGAAAGATGGACAGGTTAAGATGCTGACAGGTTTAGTGGAAGCAGCAATTAAGCGTCCTGGGATTTCTGCCCAAACTTACTATAGTCAAGGAGATACAATGTCTGAAAAAAGCGAAATTCAAGTATCGGCTGGTGGTAGCGTCGGTGCTGTTGGCGGCGGTGATGTCAGTAACCCAGGGGTAATGAACCTGGGTGAAATTAGCGGTAGTGTTAGCAATTCGCTTAACCAGTTACCGGAGTCTCCCGAACCCGATAAACCAGGAATCAAAGAACTGCTGGCGCAACTGCAAGCGGCGATTGAAGCGGAATCGAATTTAGATGAGGAGGATAAGGCGGAGGCGTTAGAACAGGTTAAAACGTTAGCCGAAGCGGGGAAAAATCCCCAGGAAAAGGGAAACCAGAAAACGGCGAAACGAGCGACGACGATGTTGAAAGGAATTATTGTCGGATTACCTACGGCGGCGACGTTGTTTGAAGCGTGGAATAAGTTGCAGCCGTTGATTACAAAATTATTCGGGTTGTGAACTATAGTGGTTTCTCAGTGCTAATGGTACACCTAAATGTAGGGATGCTTCCCAGTTTTTCCCCCTCACCCCCAGCCCCTCTCCCACGCCAGCCCTCACCCCCAGCCCCTCTCCCAAGCTTGGGAGAGGGGAGCAAGAGGGGAGCAAGAGAGTCCGGTTCCCCTTCTCCCGTGCAACAAAAGCGAAGCATCCGCTGGTCTCCCCATGGAACAAAAAGCGAAGCATCCGCAGAACAAAGGGCGACCCGACAAAATTGATAGGAAAAGAGTTGTTCATTGATGCAGGCGGGTCGCCCCTACAAACACCGATATGACCAATAACCAATGACCCATGACAAATGACCAAGAATTACTGAATATCTACGGTTCACCCCTCTATGTTTATCAAGGCGATCGCATACGGGATACAATTCGTTATATCTCTTACGCTGTCCCCTATCCGCGCACTCGGTTCCAGTTTGCGAGTGTGACGAATGGCAATATCTCGTTGCTGCAAATTTTCCAGCAAGAGGGGTGGGGACTTCACGCCAATACACCTGGAGATATCTATTTAGGATTAACGGCGGGATTTACCCCGGATAACATTGTTTACAGTGGCAGTAATTTAAATCGTGCGGAAATGGAGCAAGTTCTCCACTGGGGAATTACTACCTTAAATTTAGATAGTATTTCCCAATTAGATTTATGCTGTCAAGTCTATCAGAGTTTAACCCCTAAATTACCCCGATTAAACTTAGGATTACGCTTAAATGTACCGGAATTAACTGGAGATAGCCGGATTGGAGTTCGACCCGACGAATTCCCCGATGCGCTGAAAATTACCCAATCAGCCGGATTACAACTCAATGGTATCCATTTTTATCGCGGAACGGGGACAAATGCCACCAAAGCCTTTACCCAAGTGATTGATTCCTTATGCGAGATTGGTCAACAATTACCCGATTGGAACTATTTAGACTTTGGCGGTGGATTTGGTTATCCTTATCAGGGGAATAGCGTCGCCTTTGATTGGCAAGGATTTGGTCAGGCAATAACTCAGAAACTAGAGACAATCAGCAGAACTATAGATTTAATTATAGAACCTGGACGTGCCGCGATCGCAGGATGTGCGTCCTTGTTGGCAAAAGTCGTTTCAGTTAAGTGGCAAAATGGCAAACAAATTGTCGGTGTTGATACCACCGTGGCGAATCTATCCGTTCCTTCGGTACATGGTGGCTATCGAAAAATTATCAGTTTCACCGATAACCAGCGTGAACAGTATCCCACAGATGTCTGTGGAAATACAACCTATTCACGGGATTACTTGGGACGCAATTGCCAACTCCCCGCGTTAAAGAATGGAGATGTTATCGCGATTCTCGACAGCGGTGCTTACGGATACGCCATGTCGTCCCATTTCTTACACCGTCCGCGTCCGGCTGAGGTTTTAGTCGAACAGGGGACTCATCGATTAATCAGAAAACGGGAAGATTATAGTGTTTTGTTAAATAATCAGGTATTTACTTCACCAATCTAGCGCTTGGTGATAATATTTTTGGGGAGGTTGGGTCAACCTGGATTAGCATTAACAGTTACAAGTACCATTGTTGGCTAGTTGAAGTCAGTTGATACAATAAGTAGGTGGGGACAATTAAAGTTAACGGTGGGGATCGTCATTCGTCATTCGTCATTCGTCATTTGTAAGGGTTTGAGGCTTGTTAACATAACTTAACACGGTTGAGTTTATTTCCACCAACCTACTTACTCTTAGAATTAAAAATGGATTTCAAGTATAAGGATCAAAAAAATGGCTAAAAAAGCAAAAGGGTTTAAAGAATTACTGAAACAAAGTAAAAATAAAACTTTAAAGTACAAAAACCTAGAGCGGCTTCATCAAAATTTAAAGAAAAATCCTTTAGCTCAAAATTGTGAAGAGATTTTGATTGAGCCGAAAGGGGAAATAAAAATGTCTGTTGTCTTGTGGCAGTTTATTGAACCCTATAGAGCAATGGCAAGTGATTTAGAATCCCATCATACCTTATTTAAGCTGGCTATAGCTGCATGGAATCTTACCTTTTTAAACGATTTCGACATGGATCAAATTGTTGAATCAATGAATGATAGGAGTATATTTGAGGACGTGCCAGATGAGAAACAAACACTTAAGGAATTATTAGAGGAACTAATGGCTCGAAAGAAGAAGTACTTTGCTGAATATAAATTATTAATCGTTGATTTCAGCTTAAAAAAAGGAGGAGGAGAATTACACCTTTCCGTAGCATCTGCAGACGTAGAGGATTAATTTACTAGAGAGGTTTAATATAATTTCATACAATCTAGCAATAAAGGATGCATAATTCTAACTTTAGAATAGCCAATTTATGAAATGTATTCAATGCCAAACAGACAATAATCTCAAAGACCGCACCGCCAATCAAGGACGCTGCAAAAATTGCGGACATCCCTTTGTCTTTGAACCCACAACTATGGGTCAAACCAAAATCACTGATCCATTTTTTGCCAAAGCCATCTCGGATCTCTCAGTCAACGGTACTCTATGTTTTACCCCCAAACAATTATACTATCTCATCAATAAGCGACTTAAACGCAAAGTCAATAATCTTGCTCTGCAAATTTTCGCCTTAATTTTAAGTTTTATTGTCCCTTACATCGGGATTCCGCTATTAATTTTTGCCTGTTACAGAATAAGCAATTCTGCCAATACGTCTCGAAAAATCCGTAATCGCAATGCCCGATTTTTACAAGTTATTGGTGGATTTCTCCTCGCCTATGGAATTTTATCCCTTTTCCTCTCTCCTGTAGGGGGTAGTGGAAGTGATTGGCTGATTTTTTTCCAATTCGCGATAACCATTATTGTCGGGATGTTATCGTTCTATTTAGGAATTCGCCAGTTGCGTCGTCAAAGCACATTGTCCCAAAGTTTTTCCGTCACACCTAGTCAATTCCAAACTTGGTTAGAACGTTGGCAAGAAATTAATGGTACAGTTGAGCAACTTTTACCTCCTCCGAATCAGGAACGTTTACCCACATCCATTAATCCAGATATCACCGCCTATAGTTTTGACCGAGTTGTCGTCTGTGATAGTGCGACAATTGCTCAACTGTTGATTGCCAATAATTTTCACTTTGAAAATAACTGTGCCGTATTAAGTATTACCGGGTATCCCCAAGGCATTTTTTCAACGGTACTAGATATGCTTAGACGCAACCCAGAATTAAAGGTTTACGCCCTGCATAATGCCAGTCCTCACGGAGTTACTCTGATTCATCAACTGCAAACGAATCCCAATTGGTTTGCTGATAGTACCGTCACGATTTATGATTTAGGATTACTTCCGCGTCATGTCTTAAATAGTCGCAATCTTTTTATTCAATCCTCCCCAGAATCAGCAGAACAGGTTAGACAATTAGGGGTAGAGGTACGGCGAGAGTTATTGGCTGAGGAATTAGAGTGGTTAGAATCCGGTAATTTTGTCGAGTTGCAATCCTTTACACCGCAACGACTATTACAGATAGTAACTCAAGGAATTAACCGGAGTCGAATTAGCACAGGGGGGAGAGATTCAGTATTTATAGATGTTGAGAGTGAGAGTAGTAGTAGTGATGTTTATTTGGTTGCATCTGACAGTTTTGGTTAAAAGAAGCTGGGCGGTTGAAACCGCAGCTACACAAACCAAGTCCGCCTACGCGGACTGAGTTATAACGGGGGTGGCTAACCCAGATTTGGTATTAAGTAGTCGGACAAAAGAAAACGGTACTGTATTAAGTTTGTAAATCACCCTCAAACCCTTACTGTTCCCTGTTCCCTGTTCCCTATTCCCTAATCTCAACCGTTAACTTTAATTGTGTCCACCTACTTACAGCATGGCTTCCCTACAGTTACTGATTTTATCGTTTCCGCTTATTCAGGCGTTTAATCGTTTTATAACTGTCTCGACTAATCGTAACAATCATTTCATCACCTCCCTGTAATACCTCATCCACTTGGGGAAACCGAATTTGCCGCCCATTGGCTTTATATAACACTAATCCCGCCACTTCTAACTGATTCTGTAACTCAGCAAAGCGTATCCCATCCAACTGACTCTGGGCGGTAATCAGAATTTTTGTGGTTAAAAATACCTCATTTTGCACCCGTGTGGTACTAATGATATTTTCATCATGGGCGGCTTGGGCAAATGTCGGTGCGGCTAATGTGGATGTGGAAAACACCAGTTTAAGATTAAATCCATTCTGAATTTTGCGGGCTAAGGTTTGGTCATAAATTCTCAATACTATCCGCACATTTGGCTCAATTTCCTGCGCGGTTAATGCGCCTTCTAAATTCGCTAAATCATTATCCGTACAAAAAATAATGGCTTTGCACTTAGCAACCGCTGCTTTAGTTAGGGTTTCTGATTGACAAATGTCACCAATTAGGTAGGGAATATTTTGATTTTGCAGGAGATCAACCTGTGTCTCTTCATTTTTCTCAATCACCAGAACCGAATCCCCTAACAGTAACAAAGTGTCGAGGATCTTTTGTCCAACTTTACCAAAGCCGCAGATAATTACATGATTTTCCATCTTATACGTTTTTTTTCCGGTTATCTCCAATAGCTTATTCTTAATTAGCCGATCTACCACTAAACTAAATAGAATGGCATACCCGCCAGCTCCTGATAACATCAGGTAGATTCCATAAATTTTAATTCCTAATGGTGCAGCCGCTAAATTAAAATCCCCGAACCCAATTGTCGTGACAATCGTGACGACAAAATACACGGCATCAATATAACTGATAGATAAACCATAATGAAAAACGAATACTCCTAAAATAATGTTCGTGAGTAAGAGAAGAGTAAAATAGGTGGGAGAGTTTAGCCGCATTGAAGGGGGTGAGAAAGTACGGTAGAGACACGCCATGGCACGTCTTTTCGGAGCAGTTTTAGCTATTATCGTCTTTGGACACCCTGATATTATAAAACCCGCCCCAAGTTGTGAGTCATATAATTATTTGTAGCAATCACCAGAATCATTGTCATCTTAAATAGATGCAGTTTCAGCAAATCACAATAACAAATCGTATCATTTCCGCTTCTTCCTGAATCCCCTAAAATCTGCCACGCCAACCTTTAACCCCCTCCGCGTACCTCTGCGTTTTCCTCTGCGTCCTCTGCGTTAAAAAAATACAATCTCGATATCACCCATTTGCCCCCAACCCAAACACATCAATTCAGCCAATATTCCAAACTCACCAACAACCAAAGTTTAACCCCATACCGCCTCCAGGTATCTCCACGATACTCAATCCAATCGCGAATTACTGACTGATTTAAATAAGGCGCGATCGCAGATTTTTTAGACAACAACAATGCCTTGGTTTGTCGTTGCCAATAGTGGCGAAACCAAAACTGCACCGGCACCATCATCCCGCTTTTGGGACGCTGAATAATTTCCCTAGGTAAGAGATCAGCAACCGCTTGCTTGAGAACGGCTTTCTCCTGATTCCCTGCCAGTTTATATTCCGGCGGAATTTCCATTGCCATTTGCACAATTCGCTGGTCAAACAAAGGAGAACGCCCATCTAATCCAGCGGCACGAGTCAGATTATTCACCTTGGTTAAAATATGATCCGCGCCTTTAAATTTAATATTCAGTCCCATTAACCGATTCAAATACTGCGCCGAGGAAAACAAATCCGTCTCAAAGACAGATGGCACAGCTTTAACAGCGTCCCATATTTCAGCTTGAAACAACCTCGGCAAATCTGGAGCGCATTTTTTAAAGGAGTTCAAATAAGCCGCTACTAAATTAGGATTATTGTCCGGAGAACCATATAACTGCTTGAGTAACATTGGCTGATTTTTCGGTCCGCCAAAACAAGGATCTCCTCCTTCGCCATTGAGGATAATCGTAACCGCCTCCTTCGCCAGTTGCGCTAACAAATAATTGGGAACCGTTAACGGATCACCAATCGGATCATCCAACTGTGCCATGGTTATCGGTAATTGCTGCCACATCTGTTCTGGGGTAATTTCTAAGATATGGTGTTGCGTGTGGCAATGGTGGGCAACTAAATTGGAAAATTCTAATTCATGGGGACAATCTGCGCCAAAATGAATCGAGTAGGTATGAACCGGATGCGAATGAAATTTAGCCGTGAGTGCGGTGATGCAACTGGAATCCAATCCCCCTGATAAATAAACCCCCACGGATTCATTGGTGGGTAAGTAATTCTGAACCACCTGATCGAGGCGCGATCGCAACTGCTGAGCGTGCCATGATAAACTTTGCTGAGGATGGGTAATTTGCTCTTGCGGTTGCCAGTAAGGTTCTGGTTGTCCATCAGGTAACTGCAACACCGTACCCGGACGCAATTCCCGCACCTGTTGCCAAAGCGTGCGTTCTCCGGGGACAAAAGCACAAGATAAATAATCCCGCAACGCAACTAAATCCAAGTCAGTTGAATGGTGGGGGCGCAGGGTTCTCAACCGAGGCGCAATCCAGCAAGAGGAACCCACAATCGTATAATATAACGTCCGACCGCCGACGCGATCGCGCACCAACCACAACTTCTGACTCGGTTGATGCCAAATCGCTAGTCCAAATACCCCTTCTAGGTACTCTAAACAATCTTGTCCCCAACGTTCCCACAACAGCGCCACCAACCCTTGATCGTTTCCCCGCCAATCCCCAGGTTCAATTCCCACCTGTTGCAATAATCTGGCAGAATTACTTAACCAAATATCCCCCACCACCCCATAATCTCCTTGGGGACTAAAAGCGGGTTGAATCTGAGTTACCGCTAACTGGTTAGGAATCAAGAACGTACAATCGGCGGGTTCAGCGCCAAATTTCCCCCAGGCTAATAACCAACCTGGGTGAACCGAGGGAATGGGTTCCCTAACCTGTTGATCATTTAATCGGGACAATAACCATCTCATATCTTATCCAATTGAATTCTCACCCTTCTAATGAGCGCCGTGCAGCATCTAAAAGTAACCGTTGTTCTGCGCGAGCGATCGCATGATAAGTCGCTTCTACATCATTCACATCCACAGAAAT
This sequence comes from Coleofasciculus sp. E1-EBD-02, assembly GCF_040218245.1. Taxonomy (NCBI): domain Bacteria; kingdom Bacillati; phylum Cyanobacteriota; class Cyanophyceae; order Coleofasciculales; family Coleofasciculaceae; genus Coleofasciculus; species Coleofasciculus sp. E1-EBD-02. The sequence continues at coordinate 22,494 of NZ_JAVJQN010000249.1, forward strand.
AGACTGAATCCCCCATTTCACCAAGGATTCTACTACTTCCGGATACTGGGCTGGGGCTTGACCACATATTGCACAAGGAATCCCCGCCACCTTTGCCATATCGATCAATTGCTTAATCGCGCCCATGACGGCGGGATGGCGTCCATCTAACGTTGAACCTAACTCCCCCAAATTGCGATCGGCGGCTAATAACAATTGCGTCAGATCATTCGTACCAATCGAGATTCCCTGCACCCCCGCTTTCACATAATCCGGCAGTAAAAACAGTATCGATGGCACTTCTGCCATAATCCAAAGTTGAAAATGAGGATTATCCATTAATCCCGCTTGTTCCACCCGACGGCGACAAAAGGCAAACTCTTCAACAGTCCGCACAAACGGCAACATTAACTGAACATTACTATACCCCTGAGCATAAAGTTGATGTAACGCCGCCAGTTCTAAATCAAAACTCGTCGGATCATGTAAATAGCGATAAGTCCCCCGCCGCCCCAACATCGCATTCACCACCGATAAGGTTGAACCGTTCACATTCGACGTATCCCCATGGATCAATTCCGCTTCACCCCAATCCAGGGAACGATAAAATACAGGTCGTGGCATTAACGCTGCTGCAAACTGCATGATCAATTGGGCAAGCCGGGTGATTAACTCCTGTTTCCGCCCCTGTCGCAACCATTCCTGGGGGGGTTGATTATCCAATACATCCAAAATCATCAATTCCGATCGCAATAAGCCAATCCCATCAATGGGTAAATCCTGAATTCGTTCCAGAGATTGGGTTTGGCTGAGATTCACTAACAATTGAGTCGCGATCGGAAATCGGTTATACTGCCTCGGTGATGGGGCATCGGCAAGGGTTTCCCGCTTCTCAACAGCGACATCTACAGCTTCTCCAAGCTGTTTAGCATCCCTAGCTAAACGTTGAATTTCGCCGCGATCGCCATCCACCAACAGTACCTCCCCCGTTTGTACCAATTGGGTAATCCCAGGGACATTAACCACCGCCGGAATCCCCAATTCCCTCGCCACAATTGCCGCATGAGACGTCATTCCCCCCTGTTCCGTCACCACCCCGGCGGCTTGTCTTAATATAGGTAGCCAATCGGGAGCAATCGTTTGAGTCACTAAAATTCGATCTGGGGGGATAGCCTGCCAATTTTGCTCCTCCCCAATCATCACTTGCGCCACGGCTGTTACTTGTCCAGACGCCGCCGATAATCCTCGCAGTGACTGAGGTTGGGATGGGAATGATTCAGCAGAAGAAGCCGACTGAGGGCGAAATTGAGTCACGTATAGCTGAGGTTCTGTCGTGTTGGGAATTTTACAAAGAGTCCAGTCAAAAGAAAAGGGGGGATTGAATTGGGTTTGCAGTTTTCTGGATAACGCCATAATCTGTTGCCAAGCCTTATCGTCCAAAACAAACTGCTGCTGTTCTCCTGGGCTGAGGGGATAAGCTTGCACGGTATTTCCTGTGGGTTCTGGGTTCAGCCGATAGGCGAGGGTTTTATTTCCTCGTTGACTTAGCAAAAGTTGATGGGTGGGAATCGCGATTTGATAGGTATCCGGTAAGACTTTACCCTGAGTAATTGCTATCCCTAGTCCCCAGGTGGCTTGGATCTGACAGAAATCAGATTTCGCCTGGAGAACGCCAGAGGCTAAAGTATCATAGATCGGTTGTACCAGAACCGCTAAATTAATCTGATCCAGTCCCATGCCAACCCGTTGCCAGTAAAATAAGCTTTTGGCTCGAAACAATTCTGCCCACACCTGCTTTAAAGTCTGGATCAGAGCATCCGGCTGTTTACGGCAATAATGAGATGCCAAAAGTTCTGGAATCGGCGCAAACTCAGCCCAATCCTTGCGGTTAACCGGATGAGTAGACATCGGCAGGAGCGATCGCACCTCAGGAAATGACACAGAAGGCTGTAAAATCAGGGCGGGAGCGTCTAGAGTTGCGGCTGCATCCAGAATCTGCGATCGCCAACCGTCTGATACAGTGGCAGAGGTAATCACTTGGCGAATATGTTGAGCAACCTGTTGCAACTGACGGGGATTATCAACATTCACGTACAACGAAGACTGCGGTAAATCGGCTAACAACGGTTCTGATTGACTTAAATCAGCGATGACTTGCCAAAACGCGATCGCTGGAATCACAAAGCCGGGAATAACTGGATACCCTTGTTGCTCAAGTTGACTTAAGCCAAAGGCTTTCTCTCCCACCAGGGAACGTTGTGACGGTTGAATCTGATCCAGCCAGTAGAGATTGTCCACAATTTGCTTTGGAATACCACTCGCGGTTAAGTGATCTAGAATAACGGAAACTCGATTAGCGAACAGTGTTGAGTGTGTAGGGGCAGGTTTAGGGAATCTCTTGTCGCTATTGATGATAACGTTTGGGCAAAACCCGCCCTAACCAAGTAGGGGCGGGTTTCACTACTATCGTTTTTGACCTCACCCAGATGTAACTAAACCCGCCCTGACTAAGGATTGACTTCCGTTTTCTGGGTTGCATGAGTAGAATGGCATAAGTCTTGTTAGGATAAATGTGAACAGTAGGTCTTGAATACTGGGTATGTCATCAACCTCAACCCCTCTACCCGATTCCCTCGCCAAAATTGTGCAGCGATTTAAGCGACGGACGAATCCTAAACAACGGTATGAACAGCTTCTCTGGTATGCCAAGAAGCTTCAGGATATGCCAGAAGCGGACAAAACACCAGAAAATAAAGTCCAAGGCTGCGTCTCCCAGGTTTACATCACTGCCAACCTAGAAGATGGAAAGGTATGGTATCAAGGGGATTCAGATGCCCAGTTAGTCAAAGGGCTAGTGGCGCTGCTGATTGAAGGATTGAATGGACTCCCCCCAGAGGACATTGTGGACGTGTCCCCAGAGTTTATCCAAGAAACGGGGTTAAATGTCAGCTTAACTCCCTCTCGTGCCAATGGCTTCTACAATATTTTCCAGACGATGAAGAAAAAAGCCCTGGGATTCAAATTAGCAACGAATCCTAGTTAGACAATTTCGGGAGAATGGAGGTGAAAGCACATAACTCTCAAGTAGGTTGGGTAGAGCGTAAGCGTTACCATTGAATCGGGCGCACGTCTGTGCGCCCCTACGGTTTCTGGACATAAGGTTTAACTAACCTATCAAATAAGCTGTGCCACGCCACTACAAAGGTGACATGTTCCCAACGATGGTTGTTTAGAGGGACATGATATGGCTTAATTAGTGACACTGCGCTTAAGCACAAAAAAGAACGGTTTGGGTGAGTTCTTCCAGTCCATAATTCCTAACACAGTATTGTCATCTACTTGGCGAAACGAGTCATTAATTGGCAAATGATCATAGATCATCGTGGCACTGACTTTTCCTCGATAGTCCATCATTCGGAGTCTGGCTTGGCTTTCTTCAGTTTTCAATAAGGAATTGGTCAGCATTAGCAAAGGTTTCAAAAAGTCATTTTTGGGAATGGGCAACTTCAAAACCCAGTCCATTGCTACAGGATTGGGCGAAACCTTAAAAATTTTTCCCTGACCATCTGAAAATAACAACGGGTGAACCGTCTCAGGATCAATAAATTCTTTTCCATACCAATTCGATGTTTCTAATAAACCATCCATCGGATGATTGGTATGAAGTCCAGAGCCTTGCCAACGACCCATCATAAAGTCTAAATCCACGGGTTCGAGAGCGTCAAATAATTGTAACGCTGTTTCGGTTGTCGTTTTCCCTGCGTTCAGAATTGACTGGCAGCTTTCTACTGTTTGCATGTTTTTATAGAGGGTGTTGAATAAGTCTTGTGGTGAGGATAGGGAACTGCTTAACAGGGAACAGGGAACAGTTGTGTAGTGCGAGCGTCTCGCTCGCTATTTTGTATGGGTTTTGAGCTATCGAGGCAAATTTACTTGCACTCATTTCCTTTTACCTGGCAACCTTTCTCCTTTTATTCTGCCCTCTACCCTCTGCCTTCTGCCTTTCTTTTATCAAACCGTTGAAGCCCTTAATTGTCCACAGGCGGCGTCTTTTTCTAAACCGCGAGAACGACGCACACTGACGGCAATGTTATGCTGTTCTAATGCCTCAACAAAGGCTTGAATTCGCCGGGGACTAGGACGCTGATAATCCACTTCGCTAATCGGATTGTAGGGAATCAAATTAACGTGACTCTGAAATCCGCGTAGGTGTTGAGCTAATTCTATTCCATGTTCGGGTTGGTCATTTAGTCCTGCTAAAAGGATATATTCAAAGGTAACTCGGCGTCCGGTTATCTTGACATAATCCCGACATTCCTGTAGTAAATCAGCTAACGGATAGCGTTTAGCACTGGGAATCAGTTGTTCGCGTAGGTGCTGATTAGAAGCATGGAGACTGACAGCAAATGTCAATTGCAGTTTGTGTTCTGCCAGTTGACGAATGCGATCGCGAATGCCTACGGTGGAGATTGTTAGCGATCGCATACCGATGCCAATATCTTGATTGAGGGAACGCACAGCCGCGAGAACCCCCTCTAAATTCAGTAAAGGTTCTCCCATGCCCATAAATACAACATTACTCACCCGTTGCCCAAAATCCTCCTGAACCGTCAAAACTTGATCAACAATCTCATGACGGTGGAGATTCCGGGTAAATCCGCCTTTCCCCGTCGCACAAAAGTCACACGCCATGGGACAACCGACTTGGGAGGAGACGCAAACCGTTAACCGATTAGCGGTGGGAATCCCGACGGTTTCGATAATATTACCATCTGCCAACCGCAGCAAATATTTGACCGTGCGATCGGGAGCCTGAGAGCGATAATGTAGAGTAGAGCGACCAATGGGGACATCAACTAAGGCTTGCCGCCATGACTTGGAAAAGACCGAAATCTCACTCAGCGATCGCGCCCCTTTTTGATAAATCCAGTTATGAAGCTGGCGTCCCCGATAGGCAGGTTGTCCTTGCTGTTGTACCCACTGGGTTAACTCAGCCAAACTTGCCCCTAATAGCGGTGTTTTGCTTCCATCTAACTGACTATTTTCTGGCGAGACAGGGGAATGGGAGGACGGGGTGACGGAGTAAGCCATAAGTCTGATGATTCTTTATTTTCACAGATTGTTGCTTTTGTCAAGACGATTAGCGGGAATAGAGGTGAGATTGAGGCAGTCGGGTCTATATCTAATTCTACCGCCTAAGTAAGAGTTGGGGTAGGAAACCGTAGGGATAAAATAAAATGAATAACGCATAAACCTAGAGAATCGATTGATTCAATTATTGCTCTAATCAAAAAATCGCTCAATTCTCTCTAAGTATGTTAATGGAGATAAACCAAACTCTATTAAGTCCTGTAAATATTCCTCAAACCCTTCCCAAGGACATAAGACAAATGACGGATGACAAATGACAAAGACACACCAAACCAAGCTGAATAAATGTCCAACTGGCATCCAGGGACTTGACGAAATTACCAATGGTGGATTACCTCAAGGGCGTCCTACATTACTATGCGGTCAAGCTGGCTGCGGTAAGACACTGATGGCAATGGAATTTCTGGTACATGGTGCCACGGAGTATCAGGAACCAGGTGTTTTCATGTCTTTTGAAGAGTCGCCAGAGGAACTGACGCAGAATGTCGCCTCCTTCGGTTGGGATTTAACAGCATTAGCCGATCAAAAGAAACTTGGGATTCATTATGTGCATATTGATCGCACTCAAATCCAGGAAACTGGCGAATATGATCTCGAAGCCTTATTTATTCGTCTCGGTTATGCCATTGACTCAATTAACGCCAAGCGGGTTGTCTTAGACACCCTAGAGGTTTTATTTGCCGGATTGCAAAATAATGCGATCGTGCGTTCTGAATTGCGGCGACTGTTTCTTTGGCTGAAGGAAAAGGGAGTGACGGCGATTATTACGGGTGAAAGTGGTCAAAATACGCTCACTCGTCAGGGTTTAGAAGAATACGTTTCGGATTGTGTCATCTTCCTCAATCAACGGATCATCAATGAACTAGCAACACGACGGTTACATATTGTCAAGTATCGCGGTTCTAGACACGGTACAAACGAATATCCATTCCTGATTGAAGATGACGGAATTTCTGTATTACCCCTCACCTCTGTGGGATTAGATTACCAGGTATCTAATGAGCGGATATCTACAGGCGTTGAGCGCTTGGATACCATGCTGGGAGGTGCAGGCTATTTTCGTGGAAGTAGTGTTCTTATTTCTGGTACGGCGGGAACAGGTAAGAGTTCACTGTGCGCCCATTTCGCTGAGGCAACTTGCTTGCGGGGAGAACGATGTCTCTACTTTGCCTTCGAGGAATCGGCTAGCCAGATTATCCGCAATATGCGATCGATTGGCATCGATTTGGAGCCATCTATACACAAGGGTTTATTGAAAATTCAAGCGATGCGTCCCACTTTTTATGGGTTAGAGACGCATTTAGTCAAAATTCATCGTTTTGTTAATGATTTTAAACCCACTGTTGTTATCATCGACCCGATATCGAATTTGACGGATATTGGTAACTACATGCAAATCAAATCCTTTATGATGCGTCTGGTTGATTTCTTTAAAACTCACCAAATTACTACAGTTTTGACCCATCTCAACTTAGGCGGAAATCCCCTAGAACAGACTGATATAGGTATTTCTTCATTGATGGATACCTGGTTGTTGTTGCGGGATGAGGAAAGTAGCGGCGAACGCAATCGCTTACTTTATGTCCTCAAATCTCGCGGGATGAAACATTCTCATCAAGTCCGTGAATTTCGGTTGACCGATACGGGAGTGCAATTGGTTGATGTGTATCGGGGAGTCGGTGGTGTAATGGCGGGAACCGCACGAACCATCCAAGAATCACAAGAAAAGGCAGAGGCATTAGTTCGCCGACAAGCCATTGAACGTAAGCAACATGAAATCGAACGCAAACGTCAGATTATGGAAGTTAAGATTCAAGCGTTGCAAGCTGAATTTGAAACTCAAAAAGAAGAAATAGAGCAAATGATTCAGCAAGAGAAGTTGCGGGAGAAGACACTGATCCAAGATCGCCAACTAAGGGCGCAGATACGGGATGCTGATTCCCTAGAGGAGATGTAAGAATAAGAATTAATAAGGAATACATAATACATGATCAAAAGAATTGAATCTTTTGGCAGATCAGTTTTTGAGGAAGTCACGGTACAATGACTAGATTAGTATTATAGGGAGGCAAAACAGCATCGTTATGAATGATTTCGACAAAAACAATGACAATTCGTCGGAGTTACTCGAAGACTCTCAAACCAGTTTAGATTCCTTTGCTAACCTGGAGGTACAAACTTATGTTTTTCGTTTGTATGTTGCTCAAAATAGTTTCAAATCGATACAGGCGGTTAAAAATATAAAAAGTATCTGTGAAGAACATTTAAAAGGACGTTATGAACTGGAAATTATCGACATCTACGAAAATCCAGAACGTTTAGAACAAGAGCAGATTTTTGCTGTACCAACTCTGATCAAAGAACTTCCTCCTCCTTTACAGCGTTTAATTGGGGATATGACGGATAAGGAAAAGGTTAAGATTTGCTTGAGTATTTGATCAATTAACCTATTTTTAACACCAGGGGTCGATTAATTGAGTGAGTGAGTGTAAAACCGCTCAGAATTGATGAGGTTGAGCATTGATTAGAAAAAATTTTGAGAAACTGGTAACATTATCAACACATACATAGACCTACAGCATCTAATCTGCCGTCTCATTAGAGAAAACAGCTAAACCGTGAAACCCAATCGTATTACTCCTGAACCGGGTCAAGAATCTGTCTGGGATTACCCACGTCCTCCTCGCCTAGAGGAGACAACCAAGCATATTCGGATCATCTTTAACGGGATCGCGATCGCAGATACCCGACGGGCAAAACGGGTATTGGAAACCAGCCATCCTCCCTGCTATTACATCCCACCGGAAGACATCAAGCTGGAACATTTAGCGAAGACAGGGCGTAAAAGTTTTTGTGAATGGAAGGGAATGGCTGGATACGCCGACGTTGTGGTGGGTGACAAGCGGGCTGCTAATGCCGCCTGGTATTATCCTGAACCAACTCCAGAGTTTGCTTCGATTAAAGATCACGTTAGCTTTTATGCCAGTAAAATGGACGCCTGCTATGTCGATGATGAATTAGTCCAATCTCAGCCAGGGGACTTCTACGGGGGATGGATCACCAAGGATATTGTTGGACCATTCAAGGGTGAACCCGGAACAATGGGATGGTAAAGTTGAGCCTGGGAACTCACGCGAATACATTGACCATTTTTAATTCACTCTCCGCTATACCCAAATGCTGCAAGCCATACCTTCCCTGATCCTGGCGTTTCAATTTGCCTCTCCAGGACCCATTCTGGTGAAGCTAGGACCACTGACGATCCGGTGGTACGGTTTACTCATTGCTTCAGCCGTATTAATTGGAGTCAGTCTATCCCAATATTTAGCCAAACGCCGTAACGTTGATCCAAACGCGATCGCAGATTTAGCAATCTGGCTGGTGATTGGGGCAATTCCCTGTGCCAGACTTTACTATGTCTTGTTTGAATGGGAACAATACGCCCAACGCCCGGAAGATATTATTGCGATTTGGAAAGGGGGTATCGCGATTCACGGTGCTATTTTGGGTGGACTTGTCGCCACGATCATTTTTGCCCGGATTCAGAAACTATCGGTTTGGTTATTAGCCGATTTGGTTGTTCCTTCGCTGATTTTGGGGCAAGCTATTGGACGTTGGGGTAATTTCTTTAATTCAGAAGCCTTTGGCAGTCCCACAAATTTACCGTGGAAACTGTATATTCCTCCCCAACAGCGCCCTCCAGCGTACATAAATTATCAATATTTCCATCCCACGTTTCTTTATGAGTCACTGTGGAATTTATTGATTTTTGCGATACTGATCACCTTATTTTGGCGGGATTTGAAACGAAAACCGCACCTGAAAGTTGGCACATTGGCACTAATTTATCTGGTGGGTTATAGTGCAGGTCGCATTTGGATTGAAGGATTACGAACGGATAGCCTGATGGTAGGACCTTTACGCATTGCTCAAATTGTCAGTTTAGTGTCAATTCTCTTGGGATTGGCAGGTTTAGCATGGCTCTACTGGTTCCGTCGCCCTCTTCCCGATGTTGTACCACCAGAAAATCAGCAATGGGATGCAGTATCTGAGTAGTACAAGGTTCATTGGTGTCAATTTAACGCTAGAATACCATCTACAAGTTTAAACTGAGACCTGCTGCACTCTTCACAAACTCCAAGATACCGTGAGGTGGAGAATAACAAAAGCCCCAGAGAAAAAATCTCTAGGACTGAACCAGGGTGCATCTACCATTTCTTTCTTCCTATCTCTATGAACCTGATCCGGAATAATCGCCTAAAAATAACAAAAGCCCCAGAGAAAAAATCTCTAGGACTAAATCAGGGTGCATCTACCATTTCTTTCTTCTTATCCCTATGAACCTAATCCGGAAAAGTCGCCTAAAAATAACAAAAGTCCCAGAGAAAAAATCTCTAGGACTGAACCAGGGTGCATCTACCATTTCTTTCTTCTTATCCCTATGAACCTAATCCGGAAATTTATATGTATCAAAGTTCTGACTCTACTCAACTTCAAAACCCTCTCCCTTCCCTAGCCCCAGCCGTCTACATTATTGGTGCTGGACCTGGAGATCCGGAGTTATTAACCGTTAAAGCGTTGAAAATGCTGCAAAAAGCAGATGTTATTTTATTTGCCGACTCCTTAGTGCCATCACAAATTTTGCAGGAAACCCGTCCGGATGTAGAAATTATCAGAACTGGGAATAAAACCCTAGAAGACATCTTACCCCTGATGATTGAACGAGTGCGATCGCAAAAATCGGTAGTTCGTCTGCATTCGGGTGATCTGAGTCTATACAGCGCCATTCACGAGCAAATGCAAGCCCTTACCGAGGCAGAAATTCCCTTTGAAGTGATTCCTGGTATTAGTGCTTACCAAGCGGCGGCAGCTAAACTAGGAGTTGAACTCACTGTGCCGGACGTGGTACAAACCATTATCCTGACGCGCATTAGTGGTCGAGCCTCAGCCGTACCTGAGTCAGAAGAATTAGCATCCCTAGCCGCGCATCAAGCCAGTCTTTGTCTTTATCTCAGCGCTCGTCATATAGACGCCGCCCAAGCCAAACTGATGCAACATTATCCAGCCAATACCCCGGTTGCTGTCTGTTTCCGGATTAGTTGGTCCGATGAAAAAATGTGGCTTGTCCCTCTAGAGCAAATGGCAGCACTCACTCACCAGGAAAATCTAATTCGGACAACACTTTATATTATTAGTCCCGCCTTAAAAACACCCTGGTCTTTACCAGAGACAATATCTAGCCAAGATACCAAAGTAGGAACACGTTCCCGCCTCTATCATCCGGAACACTCCCACCTCTTTCGCCGCGAGGGGAGATAGGAAAGCTGGGGAAGCTGGGGAAGCTGGGGGAGCTGGGGGAGCTGGGGGAGACACCCCTAACTTGACTAAACCCGCCCCAATAGGGTGGTAGGTTGGGTAGAGCGTAAGCGAAACCCAACAGGCTAACAATGGCGTTAAAATTCCGATCATTAACCCTGCGAGTATAGTGATTGTATTGCCTGTTCCCTGTTCCTTAGTCAACTATGAAGCCAACCGTTTGTCCTAAATGTGGTGCAAGCTTAGTGTCTATCACCCATGGTGGCATAGAAATTGATCGCTGCTGTAACTGCAAAGGGATTTGGTTTGATTCTCTAGAAGCTGAAAAACTCAAGCGGATTAAAGACTCCGAGAGTTTGGATATTGGAGATCCAGAAACGGGACATCAATTTGATCAAGTGGACGACGATGTGTATTGTCCTCGCTGTGGCGCGACGATGTTTCGCATGATTGATATTGATCGATATAGTATCTGGTATGAAAAATGCCCCCAGTGTCATGGCGTCTGGTTAGATGCGGGTGAATTTAAGAAGTTTAAGCGGAATTTCTCACGCAAAAGGATTTTAGGTCGAGTTCGCAAAACCTGGCGTCCTCCTTCCGGAGATGGGTAAGCTGGGGGAGCAGAGGGAGCAGAGGGAGCAGAGGGAGCTGGGGAATTTAACTCAACACTCAAAACTCTCCCCTGCACCCAAAACCCCTGACCTCTTGGTAAACTGAATGCCATATCTGTGCAACTAGGGAGAGGATGCCTTGCTAGACGAACAAGCGAAAAAAACGATGCTGCGTAAGATTCCGCATGGTCTGTATATCTGCGGCGTCAAAGATGATGATAACTTAAACGGTTTCACCGTAAGTTGGCTGATGCAGTCTTCGTTTGAACCGCCACTGGTGGTTAATTGTATTAAGAGAGAGACAGGTTCTCACGAAATGCTGAAAAAAAATGGTGTGTTCAGCATCAGCTTCCTAGAAAATGGACAAAAAGACATGGCGGCGAAATTCTTTAAACCCCAAAGCCGGGTTGGGAATAAGTTCGCGGATGTGGAATTTTATGAAGGAGAAGCGACAGGCTGTCCGATCATTTCTGACTCCCTCGGTTACATCGAATGTAAAGTAGTCGATTCGGTGGAAAAGGGAGATCACAGTGTTTATGTGGGGGAAGTGATTGCCGCAGGTATCCACCGGGCAGGAGAACCGCTTTTACTCGAAAGCACTGGTTGGCAATATGGTGGCTAGAGACTGAACGCCAATTGTCCCATATCCCAAATGGTTCTAACTCAGCTCTGGCAACAGTTAAGGGTAAGCTGATTTGACGTAGAGTGGGCAAGAGTTATAAACCTAAACACCCTTCTATGATCATGTGTTGCTCTTACCAACCACCGGGTAACTGGGGATTTATGACCAGTGCTGCAAGATCTCAGTTCTAATGAAGTTGAAACAATAAGCCTATGCCTCTGATTAAAGTTCAATCATCTGTCAGTAATCCAGAACCTACCCTAGTGGAAGGGTTGCTTAAAACCCTTTCCGGTAAGCTAGCCCAGCATGTAGGGAAACCTGAATCCTATGTGATGACAGCATTTGAAGATGGTGTATCCATGACATTTGGCGGTACTGTTGAGCCAACCTGCTACATGGAAGTCAAAAATATTGGCACGATGAATCCAGCCCAAACCCAGGCAATGAGTCAAGACTTTTGCCAGGTGATTAGTGAAAAGCTGGGTGTCCCGATTAAGCGAATTTATATTGAGTTCGCTGACGCCAAGGGTAGTATGTGGGGGTGGAACGGTACAACCTTTGGTTGAGGGGTTGGTTTTATCCTGATCGAGCTTTTGCTGTTTTCACGGATAGCAGATAATATCCAAAAGCTAACCCGTGCTTGTTGGGGACAGGACATCAACCCAACCTACATTCGTTGACATGCACCCAAAGTAAGCCCCCCTTTTTAAGGGGGGTTTGGGGGGATCTCTACCGTGCTGTATTGGCACGCCAAACTAACCTAATGGGAGCATCCCGTTTTGGACAAAGCATTACCTCAAGTAACACAATGGCAAGGGTTTCAGCCCCATTAAAAGAGCCAACGTGCCAAATTGGGATGCTCCCAACCTAATCAAGGTCAGCATCCTATCCTATTGGCTATCGAGCGTCATCTGTGTAGAGTGACGCAAAGATTTTCATTCAGCTTCTAAGGCTTTGCGAACTGCGGGATGAATCAGATCGTCTGGGATTCGATTTCGCTCAATATACTCATTGATTTCAGCCTGGTTATCTAAATAGAAACTCAGGGCATCAAAGACTTGAGCCAGGGTAAGCTGGGGATACTGAGCCGGAATTTCTTCAGGAGGAGTACCCAATCGCCATAAGCCGACAATGACTCGCACCGATATGCGCGTCCCGATGATAATCGGTTCACCGTTTAAAATGTCTGGATTACGAGTGACATATCTGGAAACTGATGTAGTCGTCATTAATCAAACCCTAGGAGATAGCTCATTTTTATTACCATCCTAACTACGGGAAAGCCGCATCTGTGTGCAATCAAGCGGATTCGATATCACTTAGAGAACCAGGAAATGGGTTCACAGGGATAAGAAAACTGGTCATTATCAATCCCTGTAGTTTCGTGATCCAATACTTGCATCACCTGGTTATAAAATGCCTCCGCTTCGGGAGGGGAGTCGCCAATACAGGTTAATCCGAGTTTGCCGAACTCCGAGAGGGCGCCCATCAGATGAAACACATTCCCCGTCCGGGTACTGCTATCAAAATGTAGGCGATAATGGGTGATAATATCCATCAGATCATTAGGCATTAATCCTCGGTAATGATCCCGTTGTAAATTATCCGTAGCGATGTAATATTTCTGACGACCTTGCTGGCTGTGAAATAAACCCGTTGAGGCGTCATAATGACCATTGGTTAAATACCGCAGCGACATAAACGGATGGGTGGTTCCCCCTTTGCGTAAGTTAATTTCGATCGCCTGTAAATCCCAAGCATTCTCCCCCTTCTCCGGCTGGTGAACGGCGACAAAATCCACGCCATACCGTTCAATCGCCCCTTTTTCTGCCAAGGCTTCTCCCACTTTAATTCCCATCTGTTGTAAGGGTAAGCGATAGGCTGCATCGGCGGGAAATCGACATCCTAGATAAATCTGACCATCTGGACCCCCTAAAATTTGATCATGGGTGGAGAGTATCTTCACGTCACCATTCGGGGTAATATACCCTTGCACACTAGGCGATCGCTTATTCTCTCCTTCGATAAAGACCTCGACAATCGCGCCTAATTCGGGGATGCGACTGGAAAATTGAGTCCAAGTTTCATTATTTGCCTGAAAGCCTAAATGGTCTAAGTCTTCATGGATAGCTGCAACCCGTTGATCATGAGACGCTTTTCCGGGTGCAGCATCGGGGATTTTTCTCAAATCCAGAATCGCATTCCCTTCCCCAGAAAAGCCTTCATTGAGTTTAATCACCATCCGCTTTAAATCAGGATGACGTTCCCACAACACAGCCGCCGCTTCTACCAACTCGTCCACCGTCCACAGCGTTTCGCAACCATCGGGATGGGGGATACCACTAACTTTAAAAATTTCCCGACTCCCACTCTTGGTTCCCCAGTAAAGTAAATCGGGGTCAGGTGCGAGAAGCGGTAGACTGAGTTTTACCGATAATTCTCGCTCAAACTGAGTGGAATTATAACAGACCATATACGACTTGTGCGGACGCAACGCTTGACGAATTCGCGCCATTAGCCGGGGACGTTCTAATATTTTTTGGCTGAGGGGTTTGAGTGAGGCGTCATAGGTGGAGAGGAGCATCAAACGCTCACGAGCGTGAGAAAAGGGAATGCCGGGTAAAAGTTGTAAGTAATAATCAATGACTATCGGCGATAGCGGTACCGCCGTCACATAAATCAGGCGGGTGCGGGGATTGCGTAAGCGAATCAGGGAAAATAACAGCCGTTCCTCATAATGCAGGAAACCGGGAATCTTCGCCAGTTCCCGCTGATCCACAGTAACAGACGGCACCACCAAGATGTCGCGATCGTCCTGGTCAAATAGATCAATACTAGACCAGCGATCGCGCAACTGACTCTGAAGCCGCCGAAACCGTTCTGCTTGTGTGGAGGAGGATGAATTCAATCCATGCATTGCCCCTGAACCGCCTCAATATTATACATAGCAATAGTAACGGTTACTTGGCACAACTGTGATAGTGTAAACGTTAATCTTTGAAAAGCAATCAACGTTTACTGGCGAAACATCAAGGATGACCCTCTATCCCAAAACCAAAGCGCTGGAAGGGCGCATCACTATTTTTAGTCGAGTCATCAGCATCATGTTTATGCTGTTTGGCATCGGTGCCGCCATTGCCCAACTGGCTAAAATCTCTCCGTTTTTAGAGTCCTATCCGGGCTGGACGTGGAATTTGAGTAATATCAGTGCCTTAATTTTAGGTATATTGTTGTTCCTTTTGGGGAAAAGCCAAGCGATTAAAAGGCTGGTTCATTTTTCCCTGTTTTCCGGGCGAGAAAGAATGAAGAGGTTTCTCTTAGTTTTCCCGATATTCGCCACGATTATTTGGCTGGGAACTCCCCCCTTTCTTTGAAGCCTACAATGTTCAAGGAGAATTCACGATTCATAATTTGGTCTGGTTTCAGGATTATTGGGGGGAAGGAATTATCGGGATTAGTTTTATCTGTTTGTTAGGGATTATTTTCTGGTATCGTTCGCATCGACAAAATCAGCAAGGGGGTTATCACTATCTCACTTATTTAATCCCTAGTTGGTTTTTGGCGATATTTTTTAGTTTGGCGTTGGTTATTTATGTCATTCTTGAATATACCGATGGGTTAGGATTCGTTATTTCCAGAGACCAAGAGTTTGCTGAACTGCTTCTATCGTTAGGTTTTTTGTTTTTTGTGATCGTGAATTATTTTCGGCAGGTGTTTGAATTTGGATTATTAAAACCCAGAGCAGAAGACAGGGAGCGCCAGTAGGGTGGGTTAGGCGGAATTAAATCGAGGAAATAACCATTTAATGGGATATCCGCTGTAACCCACCAATAATGCACACCTTGCACCGTTAAAGCTTACTGAAAAATGCTTTTAATTATATCGGGAAGATGACGATCGCCGGGAAAGAAATCGATGCCGACTAAGGATTTGAGTAAGTACGCGAATAGGAATAAACTGGCGCTTAGTAGCAGGTTTGCGCCTAACAGTAGGATAATTGCCGCGATTACATTGCCAACTTTAGCTACGCCTTTGGGGATGTAACGCCGGGGTTTTCGTCGCCTATCTTTACCGACTAATAACACGACATAGAAGCGGGTGACGATTAAATCGACTAAAAATCTTAAATCGACAATCTTGGGTGATGGCTTGGGAATTGCCTCATCTAACAGATTAAATATTGCCTGAAGCTGTTGGGGATTGAAACTTGCTCGGAGTTCTGGCTCCATTTTGTCGATGTAATACTGGGGCGTGCGATCGGCGTAGTTGGGGATTTTGGGCTGAGATTGTCCCGGTAAGGTTGAAGTTTTCACGGTATTGTCTCCTTGATTGATTTGATAATTGAGCCGAGAACTAAAGTTCTGGCTTAAAGCTTAAACCCGTTAAAACGGGTTAAAACGATTACTCGGTTTTTTAGCTTTAGGTTATCGGCATAGTTGGTGGTTTTTGGCTGAGATTATCCCGGTAAGGTTAAAGTTTTCACGTTATTGTCTCCTTGATTAATGTGATAATTGAGCCAAGAACTAAAGTTCTGGCTTAAAGCTTAAACCCGTTAAAACGGGTTAAAACGATTACTCAGTTTTTTAGCTTGAGGTTATCGGCATAGTTGGGTATTTTTGGCTGAGATTGTCCCGGTAAGGTTGAAGTTTTCACGTTATTGTCTCCTTGATTGATTTGATAATTGAGCCTAGAACTAAAGTTCTGGCTTAAAGCTTAAACCCGTTAAAACGGGTTAAAACGATTACCCGGTTTTTTAGCTTGAGGTTATCGGCATAGTTGGGAATTTTTGGCTGAGATTGTCCCGGTAAGGTTGAAGTTTTTACGTTATTGTCTCCTTGATAAATTTGATAATTGAGCCA
>NZ_JAVJQN010000257.1:0-29766 GCF_040218245.1 Coleofasciculus sp. E1-EBD-02
AGCAATTAACAGTTTCAACTGAGTAAGTAGGTGGGGACAATTAAAGTTAACGGTGGGGATCGTCATTCGTCATTCGTCATTCGTCATTTGTAAGGGTTTGAGGCTTGTTAACATAACTTAACATGGTTGAGTTTATTTCCATCAACCTACTTAATGGTGCGTTACGCTACGCTACCCTACCCTACCCTACCCTACCCTTCGGGAACGCTGCGCGAACGGGAACGCTGCGCGAACGGGAACGCTGCGCGAACGGGAACGCTGCGCGAACGGGAACGCTTCGCGAACACTAACGCACGATGGCGGCGTGACCCAGCTAATTTGGTGAAATAGATTTGGTTCGTAGTGAGGGCTTGAGCCAACTCCAGCTAGGCGTTAAAGCACTAAAGCGCTTACTACAAACAAAGTCCTATTTTAACCCGGTCGCGCCACCAGAATTTGGCGATGTTTGAAGACTATGGTTTTAGCTTGGCTGGCAATTAACAGTTTCAAATATAGAGTTTCCTGATCGAATGAGATACTATGCCTTGGGCGCAAGCCTTGCGCCCCTACTGTTGTAAATGTCCTTCCCCAACCGCCAACTCCCTCTGCGTACCTCTGCGCTTACCTCTGCGTACCTCTGCGTTAAAAAAATAATCCTGCCATTTCACCGTTTAATCGAGGCGAGTTTATAGCTTAGGTTTATCGGCTAAGGTTCCCTACTACAAACCTAATATAGAAAAAAGATAGTTAAACTACAGAAAACCCTAAGAAAAGCTGAGATATTATCAATCGAACCATCCCCCAACCTTCTCGCCATAATTCGATTACTGGACGAATAGAATGCCCTATTCAGATTTATCTCCGCTGTGGATTTCGCTAAAAACTGCATTTGTCGCTACAATCTTCGCTTTCTTAGTGGGAATTGCCGCCGCCCGATGGATGTATGGCTATCGCGGTAAAGCCAAAGGATTAATTGATGGGTTTTTTACTCTGCCGTTGGTACTACCACCAACGGTTATCGGTTTTCTGCTACTACTCTTTTTGGGCAGAAATAGTCCCGTGGGACAATTGTTAAAGCACCTGGGAATTACTATAATATTTTCCTGGTCAGCAACGGTAATCGCGGCTACAGTTGTGGCGTTTCCTTTGATGTATAAAACGGTACTGAGTGCTTTTGAACAAATTGACAAGGATTTGATTCATTGCGCTCAGACATTAGGGGCATCAGAATGGCGAATTTTTTGGCAGATTCTATTACCTTTGGCATTACCTGGTGTAGTTTCAGGAACCATTTTAGCCTTTGCCAGGGCTTTAGGAGAATTTGGTGCCACATTAATGTTAGCAGGTAGTATTCCTGGCAAAACTCAAACTATGCCGATCGCGATCTTCTTTGCCGCAGAAGCGGGTAAGATGGGAGAGGCTTTAAACTGGGTGCTGGTGATGGTCGCGATCGCACTCGGAGTAATTGCCACGATCAACTACTGGTCAGGAACACAGCACTCCGCCAAGTGGCACGCGATCGCGCATTGGTTATCAATCACAACGGATTACGTGGCAAATGTAATACCATTCTTTAATCATGCCACGAAAAACCCTCGGAGTTATCGCCATTCTCCCTTAGCAAAGGGGGTTAAGTATGGTAATAAAGGACTTTTTGTTAACCTGAAAAAACACTTACCTGGATTTACCTTAGAAGCGCAATTAGAAGCCAATGGGCAACCTTTAGGACTCTTAGGCACATCCGGTTCGGGTAAAAGCATGACGCTGCGCTGCATTGCGGGATTAGACTCACCTAATCAGGGGCGAATTGTTCTCAATGGGCGAGTTCTATTTGATTCGCAACGGGGGATTAATATTCCTAGTCGCCAACGCCGGATTGGTTTTGTGTTTCAAAATTATGCCCTATTTCCCCATTTAACCATTGCCCAAAATATCGCCTTTGGTCTGCAAGATTTGCCTAAACTGGAACGCAGACAGCGCATTGCCAAATATATGGAGATGATGCAGTTACAAGGCTTAGAAAACCGCTACCCTGAGCAAATTTCCGGCGGACAGCAACAGCGAGTTGCTTTAGCTAGGGCTTTGGCAATTCATCCAGAAGCTTTACTCTTGGATGAACCCCTTTCCGCCTTGGATACGTATTTACGCAGCCGGATTGAAAGGCTGTTGAGTGAAACGCTTTCCACGTATGAAGGCGTGACGCTATTTGTCACTCATAAGCTAGAAGAAGCTTATCGAAGCTGCCAGAATTTGTTGATTCTTTCCCAGGGAAAAGTGATTGCTAATGATACCAAAGAGACTATTTTTGAACGTCCTCCTAGCTTTGAAGTTGCCCAGGTTACTGAATGTAAAAACTTTTCCACCGCCCGGATGATTGAACCCCAAACAATTGAGGCGCAAGACTGGGGTTGTGCGCTTCAGGTGGTTGAACCAATTCCTAACAAATTAACGTATGTGGGAATTCGCGCCCACCACTTCACCTTTCCCCATCATCCCGATGGAGAGAATACCTTTCCCTGCTGGCTGGTGATGACCAGTGAGACGCAACACCGGACAACACTATATATTAGACTGCATCAGCCTCCGGCTCACGCCCAAGACTACCACCTACAAGTTGAGGTTTATAAGGAAAAATGGGCGAATCTCAAAGACCGCCCCTTTCCCTGGTACATTCGTTTAGACCCGTTGCGACTAATTTTGATGGAACAATGACTGACTATTATGTCCGGAAACCTTGACAAAAACCGGGATCTACAGACCTGTCAGCCAATGTATTCTTATGTATAAGAAAAGGTTAAAATTGGGTTAAAATAACAGAACGTCCCTCATGTTTAGGGAAGGGGACTTCAATGCTTCCATTAATTTGGAGATAGCCGCCAGTTAGGTGGTGTTAGCCTGTGGACTGGTTAAGTGCCGTCACTGCCAGAGTGAAACAGGAAGTAAGCATCAAGGTTAGGTCTGACTACGGTTGATCAGCTTTGAGTAGGTCTTTCATAACGGAAAGCAGATACTATTGGGCTAATGGTCAAGGTAGGAACCTTAATTCGGGTTATCCGCCCTGAATATGCTGCGGGTATTCAGGGGATTATCCAAGGTCGTGAAGAATCAGGACGTTGGATAGTCCGCTTAGAACAAAATTTAATGAATCCGAATGACGTTCCTCTGATGTTGTCTCTGGATGAATCTGACTTTGAAGTGATTCAGCCTGAGTAGTTGTTAGGTTATTTTTTGAGCAGCTTATCTGCCTTAGCTTATCTCAATGTAATTTATTGTAAATATTTTTACATTTATAGCAATAAATTGCAATGTTTCTCAGGAAAAGATAGTTTCAAAAAGATATCTCAAATACAAAAAATGACAGCAGAGGCTGAGATACTATTCATCAGTTGAGCTATCTCATCCTATTTCTTTGGCAGAATAGTCACGCCTCCTAACCTTCCCTTAGTCAGGTGAGGTGGTGTCAATGGTGGGGTAGAGCAAGTGTAATGTCTTACAGAATTGGTATTACCCAGGTTTCTAATGGAGGTCAGCAACGATGTCTCAAGACAATGTGATCAATTTACTCGAAGCAGGCGGAAAAGATAAAAAATTGCGAGCTAAATATGACGCCCTCAAAACTAAGGAAGAGTTTGTGGAACTGGCGGCTACTGATGGTTACGAGTTTACCGTCGCAGAACTGGATGCTGTTTTGAAAGAAGCGGGGGACTCCTGGGAAGAGTCAGGCTTTCCACCCAGACGCTTGATTTGGTGGTAGGTTGTTTATGTCATTTGTGGACAGAATTCTCCAACTAAGCGTGGATTTGAGCTATAAGCCCGGAGTTTAAACTTCGGGCGGGTGTCAGGGCTTAACTCGTAAACTTTCTTCCTGTCGCTTGAGTGCGGCTAAAAGTTCAGCATTTTGCAGAATAACGCCAACTTGATTATTGAAGATTTGCATATATTTCTGATCACTTTCATCAAAACTGATTTGGAAATACTCCGGGGCGGCTTGGGAGAACCCATTATTCTCAAATTCCCAAAACTCGCCCGGTTTACGCTTATTCACCAATTGCGTCACCCCCAGCAAATCCCCATCGGGACTAAAAACAGGCATACAGAGTAAACTACAGGTGCGATACCCTGTCTTTTGATCGGTTTTCTTTGCCGTTTCCGAGTTAAGATGATCGTACAAATCAAAGGGAATATTCAACGGTTCCCCCGTCATCGCAACTTGACCCGCATACCCTTGTCCAATCGGTACACGCAGTTCTCTAAGTTCACTATCTTCAAAACGAATTTTTGTCCACAATTCCCCGGCTGGGCGGTTAACTAACCATAATGTGCTGCGATCGGCGTGCAATAATTGTTTAGCTGCTGTCATTACCCGTTGTAAAATATCTTCCATCTCTAGAGAACCTTGGACACAACGGGATGCAGCCATAAGTGCGGCGGCGACTCGTTGTCCCCGGGCTGTTTTATGATAGGAACGGAAGCTTTCCAGAATCATTTGAATCAAGGGCGCATTTTCGGCAAATCGTTCTTCATCTGTCCGAGTAAATCCCTGTTTATCAATGCGTTCAGATAAAGCCGCCCTGGGATTAGCCACTTGCTTTAATTTGTTGAGTAACTGAACAACGGCGACTAACTCCCCGTGGTCATTTAAAAGGGGAATAGCCAGCATGGTATAAGTACGATAACCGGTTTTTTTATCCTGTTCCTTTGCCATCTGCGATCGCGGATCATCATAGAAGTCAAAAGAAATGTTAATGGTTTGCTGTAACCGCGCCACTTCCCCGACAATTCCTTTATCTGCACTCATGCGAATTTCCAGGGAACCACTCCCTTCATCTTCAGCAACAATTGACCAAAATTCTTTCTTTTCTTCGTCGAGTAAGAAGATAGTCGTGCGATCGGCACATAAGGATTTCCCTGTCTTTAACGTAATCGAACGTAACGTACCATCTAGAATATCATCAAACCCCTGATTATCCATCACCGCATTCAGCATCGCCAGGGTTTGACTAACCACATTTTGCTGTTGACTCTCGGCTTTTTGCTTAATCCGCTCAAACTTTTGAGCATTTTGCAGCGCTACCCCGGCTTGGGAGTTGAAAATCTGCATATATTTTTGACTATTGGTGTCAAAACTTGCCTGAAAACATTCCGGTGCTTGGGGCCAATCGGCGGGGTTATAATCGGGAAATTGCCCCGGTTTTCGTTTATTGACTAACTGAGTTACACCGAGTAACTCCCCATCGGGACTAAAGACAGGCATACAGAGTAAACTACAGGTGCGATAGCCTGTTTTTTGATCCGTTTCCTGGGCTGTGGTTGAATCAGGATGATCGTACAAATCAAAGGGAATATTTAACGGTTCCTGCGTTTGGGCAACTTTCCCGGCAAACCCTTGACCGACTTGAACTCGTATTTCTCTCACCGAACCATCTTCAAAGGGAATCTTTGTCCACAACTCCTGCTTATCTGCATCTAATAACCAGAGGGTACTGCGATCGGCATTCATCAATTTTTTCGCCGCATCCATCACTCGTCCCAGGATTTCTTCGGAGTTTAAACTGCTATGAGACAGGGAATGAGTGGCTTCGGTTAGGGCTTCAGCAGCTTGTAACCGTTGGGTTAATTTATAACAGTATTGGCATCGCTCTAAAATGCGTAAAATAGTTGGCGCATATTCATCTAACTGGCTTTGATCGGTGAGGGTAAACCCCTGTTGATCAATGCGTTCCGATAGGGGGGCTTGGGGATTGTTAAACCGTTTCAGTTTATTGATCAGTTGAATCACAGCAATCAAATTCTGCTGTTGATTGGCGATGGGATAGACTAATTCATTATAAATGGCATAGCCGTTGGTTTGATTGAGTTCATTGGGAATGGTTTCTGGGTTCTCCTGGCGGAAGTTAAAAGGAATGTCACTAAATTTTTTAAAGTTAGTCAGGCGGGCTTCTGTTTCTTTATTAGTGAGAATTTGAATATCGGGAAAGGTTTTTCCTTCATTCCGGGCAATAATCGACCAAATCTGATTTTGCTCATCATCAATAAAGAGAATCGTCGTCCGATCCACG
This sequence comes from Coleofasciculus sp. E1-EBD-02, assembly GCF_040218245.1. NCBI lineage: Bacteria > Bacillati > Cyanobacteriota > Cyanophyceae > Coleofasciculales > Coleofasciculaceae > Coleofasciculus > Coleofasciculus sp. E1-EBD-02. The sequence goes on from NZ_JAVJQN010000257.1 coordinate 6,039, forward strand.
CTTAAGGCTTCTCCCATTTTTAAGGTAATCGAGCCTAAAATTTCATAGAGAATATCGGCAAAATCCTTCCCCTCCATAAAACTCAACATAGACAGTAGTTTTTGCTCTTGTTGGGTAACAATTTGCTCAAAGCTAGCCTGCAAATTCGCTAAGGCTTTATTTACCCAATTGGAATTAAAAATGGCGGCATAAATGCGATTACAGACTCTCAGTTTTCCCTCCTGCTTAATCGCCACCCCAGATAAACACAATTCCCGTTGTTCAGAACTATCGGAGGCGTGAAGCTCCCCTTGTTGTAAAATTTGCTGATAAAGCCCCAAGAGTCCGCGATTTCGCTGTCCAATTCGGAAGAGGCGATCGCGAATGGTTTTCAGATGGGGCGGTTCATCGGTGGCTTCCCAGTTTTCCAGGATGCGCTGCTGGACTATTTGCGCCACCCATTCATCTTCTTTTCCGGGAGTCGGGGAGGAGTCGCTATTGATAATTAAATGACAAAGTTTTTGGGTGAGAAACGGTTGTCCGCCTGTCCAGTTTAAAATAGCCGCTAAGATAGTTTTGGCTTGGTTATATTTATCAGCTAATCCAGCGGCTAAGGGTTGAGCTTCCGCTAATTGAAACCCCTGCAATTCAATCCCATGACCCAGGTTAAAGGGGGTACGTTTTTTATCTTGAATTAAATCTGAAGGAGTGGCTACACCAAACAAAGCAAATGTGAGGCGATCATATTCATTACAAGCCCGCAGTACCGCAAAAAAATCATCCGTGCGAAAGTTTAAACTGAGGATACTATCAATTTCATCAATAAAAATTACCACCCTTTGGGGGATAGACTCCAGCAGCACTTGTTCGATAAACTCACTCAAGCGTTGGATAGGGGGTAGATATTCGCGATCGCGCAACCATCCCCTTAAGTTAAACCCCCGCAGCGCCGGAAAACTCGTGACTAATCGTCTCATCATCCCCGCATACCACTGATCGGCTGTGATATCCTGGGAACCGATTTTAGTCAAATCAATCGCCACACAAGCAAATCCCTCCCCTTGCAGCTTATGCATCACCCGCACCCGTAAGCTAGTTTTACCCATCTGGCGGGAATTGAGAACATAACAAAACTCCCCCGCCTTTAACCCCTGATAAAGTTCCGTGTCAGCCTGTCGCACCACGTAGCTAGGGGCGTAGAGGGGGAGATGACCCCCAACTTTGTAGGGCGAGGTGATAGGTTGCGCTTTACTCATGGGGATTGCAAGAGGAGGTAGAATACACCAAATGACGGATTCGAGTTGCGGTTCTCAGATTAAGGGTACAGGTACATCTCTACCACTGTGCCAAATTTTCCCAGATATGAGGTAGGTTGGGTTGACGCGCTGAAACCCAACGGTGATCAAGGGGGATCAGGAAAACCCTTTTAATGTTCAGTAGTAGGCACGATATAATAACGATACTATGCCTGCCAGAGATATCTATCACAACACAGTCAAAAATGCTCTAATTAAAGATGGCTGGACTATTACCCACGATCCATTGCGAATCCGTTTATCTCGTGGCAAAAACCTATTTGTTGACTTGGGTGCCCAACGGTTACTAGCCGCAGAACGGGGAACTGAAAAAATAGCAATTGAGGTCAAAAGTTTCACGCGCCCTTCAGACATGAAGGATTTAGAAGAAGCCGTTGGTCAATTCGTTCTGTACGCTCGTTTGTTGAAACGTTATTACCCGGAGCATACCTTATATTTAGCGGTGAGTGAAGACACCCGCAAAAGTGTTTTTGAAGAAGAAGCAGGTCAGACTTTGATTGAAGATGACATTATTCGTTTAGTGACCTTTGATCCCACAGAAGAGGTGATTATCCGATGGATTCATTGAAATCTCACTATCGTGAAGTCGTTGAAAAAGTTCTCCAGGACTATGCTAAATTTCTGGATAGCGATGATCAGGTTCAAGTTGAACTGGTGTTTGATCGAGAACGCGATCGCTATCTGTTGGTCGAAGCAGGCTGGCAAAACGGTTATCGCATCTACGGAACGGTTTTGCACATTGATCTGATTGACAGTAAAGTCTGGATTCAGCATGATGGCACAGAAGAGGGAATTGCAGTGGAGTTAGTGGCGGCTGGTGTTCCTAAAGAGCATATTGTTTTAGGTTTTAGGTCACTCGAACAACGAAAACATACCGAATTTGCGATTGGGTAAAAGCTAATTTAGGAGGCAATATTGAAAGCTAAGAAATCAAACCGAATCGAACGCCAGGGAATTGCTATTGCCATGTCGGCGTTTGAAAAAATTGATTATGCCTTCCGAGAACAGCAAGAAAATGATTATGGAGTAGATGCTCATGCCGAATTAATTGAAAATGAAGAAGCTACAGGTCGGCTTTTAGGAATCCAACTCACTCGGTTCACCCGGATAAAAGCTATCCTCTAAAATTTCCGCTAAACTGTAGGGACACGTCTGGGAAAAGGTTTGTTCTGGCAAGTCGGTTTCTCCCATTGCCAGATCTCTACCGTTCTCGTAGGCTAAAACAAGCGCATCCTCAAGGTAAGGCTTTAGACTTGGGTTGTCTTTGAGCAGCTCTAACGTATCACGGCGCTGTACGCGAATCGTCGCCAGCCAACTTCGACTCCGGCGTTGCGGTTGGTACTCCCATTTCAACAAATGTCCAATCAGCACCGTCAACCGATTTCGCAATTCCTGGCGTTGCTGTTTTCCCAAGGATTCAATCTCCTCAATCAGATTGCCCAAATCAAGCTGACTCCACTGCTGTTGGCGGAGTAACGATGCTTGTTCCTGCGTCCAAGCATAAAAATCGGTTTCGTAGAGGTTGGGTGTAGGTATTGCTGTCTGTTGGTTCGTTTCTGGCACTGGCATCACGATTTTCCCACCTCAACGTCTCTATAATAGTAGATCTGTTCTATGTAGGCGCGATCGCGAGGCTCCCCAGGTGGAATCGCTACAAGTCCTCTAACCCGCCATGCCTACTGAGGAACTTGTACAAGAGTTGCGATCGCGTCTCCTAGACGAGTAAAGTGGTTGGGATTTAATGTCAGGAGAATATCTACCTTGGCTTTCAGCGCAGCTTGGGCAATTAGAGCATCGAAAATGCCACCGCCAGGGAGATTGATAGTAGCCATGCGAGAAATCGCAGCAAGATAATCCTCGGAGAATAGGGGAATGATATTCAAATGTTGTGAAATATCTGTAGTAATGCTTTGGGCTTGCGCGGGAGTAAGACGCGGCTGAATAGGAAGACGTGTAAGGACAGAATAGGTTTCTGCTAGAGTGTGAGTCGAAATAAAACCCTCAACTTGCCTAGATTCTGCTGCTTTTAGGTGAGGGAAGCAGATCCCATGTCGTGGATGGCTGACAACGAGTGCAGCCACTAAAACCGAAGTGTCAAACAAGACTTTTACCAAATCATCTGCTCCCGAATACGTTCTTCTCGCACTTCGTCAATGAAGGCGTTGATGTCAAAATTGTCAATTGGTTCGGTTTCGATAACTAAGATACCTTCTTTGCGATAGACTTTTGGATGTTGAGAGGTTGATGAGTGAACGGCTGGTGAGACTGGGGCAGTTATTTCAGTATTTTGCTGATTGAGGGCAGTGACTTTCTCCGCGACAGCCTGCAAAATGAATTGTTCCAACGAGATTCCTTGCCGACTTGCCCACTTTTGGGCGTCTTGCTGGAGTTGCACAGGAAGATTCATAGAAATAAGTACAGAATGATACCGTGTATCCCAATTGTAAGCGATTTATAGCGTTGGACTTAAAATACTTTTTGTAGGCGATCACGAAAATACTGGCGATATAATTCAAAGCGGGGTGCGATCGCATTTCCTCGTAACTGTACTAACCCCATACTGTGTAATTTAAACGCCAGCATTGACTCTAACTCAACGGGTTCCTGCGCTACTAGCACCTGAGCAAATGCTGTTGCTAATTCTGGGTGCTGTTGCAAATTCCATAAATGTCGGCGTAGGTGATCCCCATAAATTCCCGCCTCTGTTGGCGCCATCTCTACCAATTGCTCTAAGGTTAACTCGCCTCTGGCAATATAATAAAGAGCCACTCGGACTAAATAAGGATGTCCACCCACCATCGTCATTAATTGCTCAACCTGATAAGTTTGCCAATTGAGTCCATGACGTTGAGCTAAATCCGTGACTTGTTCTCGACTAAACTCCGATAATTCAATCGGTAAACCCACATTAAACGGGGATTGATTGATATCCAAGGGAATATAAACTTCTGTTGAATGAACCACTACTAAACGCAATTTTGCCCACAAATCACTGTCGCCATCCCCATACCCAGCTTCTTCATACCAAGCGCGTAAGAGGGCAAAAAAATCATCGGTTATTTTTGGATGTTGAAATACCCGATCCACTTCATCTAATCCCAAGACTAACGGTGCATCAGTTTCCGATAACAAAAAATCCTCAAAATAAGCGGTGCAGTTATCTTTACTGCCAAATGTATCCGTCCAATATGCCTCAACTTGATGGGGTAAACGCAGCTTGCGGGTAATTTTGGCACATAACCACTGTAAGAGTTGATTGAGATTGGTAAACACGCTTTTATCCGCATGTTGAAAACTTAAGGGAACGGTGCGACAGCCTTGTTCTCTGGCTTGATCCAAAATTCTCGCCATTAACGATGTTTTGCCCATCTGTCGCGGCGCTTTGATGCGAATCAAGGTTCCCGGTTTGAGGATTTCTTGATAACATTGGGCTTCATCGGGAACTCGTTCAACATAAAATGCGGAAGCTAACCGAACTTGACCTTTGGGTAATTCCGGTTCAGCCACGGGTAAAGGCGGTAAGGGGTGGATCGGAGTTTGATAGCTTCTGATGTCTTCCGCTACATCGCTCCCTTCCCCGGCTTGAGTTTCCCAATCCTCACTCCCCGACAACCGTTGTAACACCGCCTGTACCACGGTTGGTGTATCAGGGGGAGCGTTCCATTCCTGATAGCCAATTCCTTGGAGATAGTTGCGTAAATCGTGGTTTAGGGGGGTACGGGGAGGACAATTCACCCGAATGGCTAAGACAACGGGTTTGGCGTTTTGAGTCTCATCCCGTAACTCCTGAACCCGTCGTAACTCTTCAATCACCATTTCACTCAGGGCGGCTTGGGGAGACAAGAGCAGGATAAAATAATCACATTGCGCCAGTTGGCGATCAATCTGAGCTAATTCAGCCTGGGCTACACCAGAGGAATGGCTCGAACCCTCTCCTACCCCTGTTCTAAAGACTGGATATCCTGCTTGTGCGATCGCCTCCTCTAACTGAATCGCTAAACTCCCGTCAGGCTCTTGATTACGGTAACTGAGAAACACTTGCGGCTGCTGCGTCTTGGCTCGCGCGATCGCACCGTGAATCTTTTTTTTGCTCACTTTTTCCCCTAATACCTGGGAAAGCTTTTGCCATAACTTATAGCCCACATATTTTTCCACATAGTCCGGATTTTGCGGATAAATCTCCTTATAGGAGTGTCCTTCCCATGAGCCAACAAATACCTGACGTTCTAGGTCATTCAGGTGCTTTCCCGTCTTCAGATAGGTCAAGCGATCAATGAAATTCAAGGCTTCTTTATAATCCATACCCTCTTTTTTTCTGAATGTAACATGGGGAATTCTACCTGATAATTCATGAGTTTTTTAACCTAGTCGTCAAGTTGGATTTGATAATCCTGAGGTTTCATGAGGTTTTTCGTTAATTACAAAATAAAATATATCTAAATTTTTCCTCCCACCCAACAATGATTTCATTTTTGTGAGGTTTTATGGTTTACATCACCCGAATTATCAACGAAACTAATAAATAGGTGTTCCCCACCGATTGATCTGTGAATCTACCAGGGTAAAGCCGCCCAACCGGGCTGAAATACCCGACTCGGTTATAAATTTAGATAGTATGACAGGGGAAGAACAATGTTTAATTTAACAGGGGTGCTCGTTCGCGATTGTGTTGAACGCCTGAAAGCAGGCTACCGCCAGACTTACGGAAATTCTCAACCCGATGATGTTGAGGTCATCGCTGGAGTGGCGCAAGTGGCTCTAGAACAGATTACCCAGAGTGATGCTCTATACCACAATGTTGAACATACTATTTTGGTGAGCTTAGTCGGACAAGAAATCCTTCGAGGGAAACATATCCTAGAAGGAAACGTTTCCCGTCAAGATTGGCTCACGTCAATCGTGTCTTGGTTATGCCATGACATCGGCTATATTAAGGGCATTTGCCGAAATGACCAACCTGATCAAGGATTGTACGTGATTGGTCTTGATGATATGATGATATCCCTGCCCCAGGGGGCAACTGATGCGAGTTTGACATCCTATCATGTTGACCGAGGAAAGCGGTTTGTGGACGAGTATTTCGGCGCTCATCCCTTCATTGATTGTGCCATCGTAAAACGCAATATTGAGTTAACCCGTTTCCCAGTACCTGCTGATAACGCCCATCAAGATACGATTAATTACCCGGGTTTGACTCGTGCGGCTGATTTAATTGGTCAGCTTAGTGATCCACGTTACTTACAAAAGATTCCCGCCTTGTTTGGTGAGTTTGAAGAAAGTGGCGCGAATAAGATTTTAGGCTATCACAATCCGGGTGAACTGCGGCAAAACTACCCCAATTTTTTCTGGACAATTGTGTTACAGTACATCCAACCTGCTTTGCGTTATTTAGAGGTAACCCGAATGGGTCAACAGATTATTGCCAATCTGTATGGTAATGTCTTACAGGTTGAACAGGAAAATAGGGTAAGCCCAAAGAAGGTTGCCATGTTTGTTTAAACTATTCGGCATTTAAAGCTTAATGTCAACACCTGCAAAATCGTTGTCAGGCGAGCCAGCCAGCTCGCTACCCATTCCCAATTTGAACTTGGTATCAAGTCATCTTTAGACAACGATATAAGAGCTTAAGTCCATTTTAATGAACTTAAGCTCTTAGCCCGGAGATTGAACTCCGGGCTAGAATTGTCAAACAGAATTGGTATTAGAATTCAGATGACAGCGTTGCTGATAAATTTGCGCCACCTGATCCGCTGGATTTTGGCGCAAACAGGCTTCAAACAAGCGTAGCGCTTCAGCATAAGCCTGTTGATTATACAGAGACAACGCTAAGGCAAATCGGTCTTGATTTGCCAATTTACCCTCTCGGACTTCCGGTAAGTCAGCATCAAAGATTTCATAGACAGTAACCAGTTCAGATTTACCTTTGACTTTGACATGATCAATCATGCGGATAGCATAGTCGTAGGGGTTTTGTAATTGTTTGAACGTGTGGTGAGAAATTAATAATGATACGCCATAATTTTTGGTTAAGCCTTCCAAACGAGCCGCTAAATTAACCGCATCACTAATCACGGTGGTATCCATGCGGTTATATCCGCCCACAGTCCCTAACATTAATGTCCCTGTATTAATGCCCATACCTAGTTGAATGGCTCGATAATTACAGTTAGCTCGATGTTGATTATATTCAGTTAACTGATGCAACATGGCAATTCCGGCTTTAACCGCATCATCCGCACCGCCACTAAAGAGTGCCATAATCGCATCCCCAATATATTTATCAATAAATCCTTTATTTTTAATAATAGTGGGTTCCATTCGGGATAGATAGGAATTGATGAATTTAAAATTCTCCTCAGGGGTCATCCCTTCCGAAAGAGCAGTGAAGTCGCGAATATCCGAAAATAACACGGACATTTCTTTCTCCACTTGGTCGCCTAACTTAACATCAATAATAGTCTCTTTATTGAGTAACTGGAGAAATTGACCCGGCACAAAGCGAGAAAAAGCATGATTGAGTTGATTGAGATGACCTGTAAACTTGAGTCGTTCGGCTTCCCCCCGTTTGCGTTCGGTGATATCGTTCAGCACGACAATAGCGTAGCTAACATTTCCCTTGTCATCAAAGATGGGGGTTCCTAAAACCTCAATCGGCACTATTTTGTCGGGTTGGTGAATCTCTATCCCTTCATAGATGGAATTTTTACCGTTAAGCGCTTGGATAATTGGCTCAAGATTGGAGGGATAGACTTTCTCGGCTTTAGGAGAATAAATTGGATAAATTTCGGGTAGCAGATTGGCAGGATTGGTGGGAATTAGACCTTGCCCAAAAAGCTTCTTTGCCGTCTGATTTGCATAGTAGGGGCTACCGTTTTGATCAACGACAAAAACGCCGACGGGTATCGCTTCTAAGAATTGAGTGAGCCGACTTTCACTATCTCGTAATTGATCTTGAGCCTGCAGCCGTTGATTAATTTCACGATAAATGTGAGAATAGATATAAACAAGAATACCTAAGTCAAAAATGAGTCCAATGGAGAAAATCCATATTGTCGTATGGACTGTGCCTTGAGTGTGCTGCGATCGCGCCTGAAATAGCCGATCTTCCTCCGCCTTCATCTGATGAAAGATATCGCGAATCTGCTCCATGATCAGTTTGCCTTCGTTTGTGTTAACAATCTCTAGAGCGGCGTCTAATCCTTGCTCGTTTCTTAAAGTAATGGTTTGCTGAAGTTCGGCTAATTTCTGATTGATTAAAGGGATAGCAAGTTCTATTTTTTTTTGATGATAAGGGTTTTCTGCTGTCAAGGCTTGTAGCTGTTTTATATCATTTTCGACTTTATTAACTGCTTTTTTATAAGGCTCAAGATAGCGCTTTTTACCTGTTAAAAGATAACCCCGCTGTCCCGTTTCGGCATCCGTAATTTCAGCTAAGACTTCCTCCAGCTTTGTTAATACTTTTTTGGCATGGAGTTCTTTTTGATTCATGTCTCTCAGGCGAAATGCACTATAATAACCAATTGAGCTGACGATAACGATAAGGCTGGAGGTTAGTCCAAATCCTAGGATGATTTTGCGTTGTATCGATAGTTTCATCATCAAGGGTAGAGTTTAACCGAAGAAACTCTGATTGGTGTTAAATCTCAAAATACTTATTCAGGTATAATTTATCTTTGTCCGTAATTTAAAATAATAATATTTTTTTACATAGTCAGCTAGGCATGATTTTATTGTTTTCAGATAAAAATCATGCCAAAACTGGGTTATTTATTTTTTGTTCAGAGAAATACGTCTCGCGTTCAGTGTCGTTCCTCTAAGATTTACCCCATACCCCACACCCCATACCCCATACCCCACACCCTGCCTACCTTTAACGCGAGCTTGTCACCCCTTCAGCCCCCCTAGACTTGACAAATAATCGCGCCCTTCAAAATTGCTCCACTCAGATTCGCACCATTGAGATTTGCCTGATTCAGATTGGTATTTCTCAGGTTTGCTCCTTTCAGGTTTGTCTGACTGAGATTAGCGCCTGTCAAATCAGCACCACTGAGATTCGCATCGGTTAAATCCGCGCCTTTCAGATTTGCGCCTCTGAGATCGGCATTTCTTAAGAAAACAGCGATGAGGTTGGTATCAATTAAAATGGCTTGACTCAGGTTTGTTGTATGACAAATCGCTTCATAGAGATTGGCTCGACTGAGGTTGGCTCGACTGAGATTGGCTCGACTGAGGTTGAAGTTTTGCAAATTATACTCACTGAGATTCAATCCACTCAGATCAACCTTACTAAAGTTCAGTTTGACTACATTAGCTTTACTCTGATTTTGATTTAAGTTAATATTTTGCAGTCGCCATCGATTCCAATTTTCAACACCTTGTTTTAGGACAACTATATCGTTCGCATTTGCCACTTTGTATGACTCCTCCAAGTTTCAACGTGATCGCAGTATCGTTTTGTCAAAATTCTCTGAATCATTCAGAATGGTGAGAATAGGGTCGATTTGGAGTCATAAAAATTGCTGAGATTGCTATTGAATCAAGTGAATAACATTGAGTCTATGCCAGAAACGGGTGATGAAACAAATAGGGGTTTCATCGATCAATGTAACAAAAGTTTAAGACCTTATTCAGATTATCGGATAAGAAGTGCTTGGTCAAAACATAGAGGATTTTCTATGGCATAGCTATAAATTGGGGAAGTTTTGAGTGTGTAGGGGTGGGTTTAGGGAATCGCGTTTCGCTATTGACGATAACGTTACCTCAAAACCCGCCCTGAGTGTTGAGTGTTGATCCTTCGCTTCGCTCGTCGGACATGATTTCGACCCGGCGCGATCCTTGAGGGAGCCTGGTTTTAAGGAGTGTCGAGACTTAGCCGGTTACGTCTCTACACCCCCTGTCTCCTTAAAGGTGGGTTAAATGGCGGGTGCGATCGCGCTTTGGGTTCCCTGGGTTTCAATCGCCAGCGATCGCGCTATTGCAGAAATTCCCACCTTTTGCCAAGCCTCAGCCATAGCGGTGACTACGGCTTCAGCTTGCATCGGATCGACAAGCGCCAACAAAGTGGGACCAGCGCCACTAATCGTCACTCCATAGGCACCTGCTTTTAAGGCGGCGGTTTGTACCGCTTCATACCCCGGAATCAAAGCCTGTCGATAGGGTTGATGTAACGTATCCTGGAGGGCAGTTTGTAACCAATCACCTCGTCCCGTTGCTAAGGCGCGGATCAGTAATCCGAAATGGGCAATATTAAAAATAGCATCCGCCCGACTCACTTGGCTGGGGAGTACCTGTCGCGCTTCTTGGGTGGAGAGTTCAAAATTGGGAATGGCAACGACAGGGATAATTTGATCATGCCAGGGAATATCACAAATCTCCCATTCCTTGAGAACTGCATCCCCCCGCGCCGCCAAACGACAGCCGCCCAACAAAGCGGGGACAACATTATCTGGATGTCCTTCCAGCGCGATCGCTAATTGCATGACTTCGGTTTGACTCAGGGGTTCCCCAGCGAGTTGGTTAGCGCCAACCAACCCGCCGACAATCGCTGTGGCGGAACTTCCTAACCCTCTGGCGAGGGGAACCTCTAAATCAATTTTGAGTTGGACGGGGGGAGGTGTATGACCAATCTGGTTGTATAGTTTCAGAAAGGCTTGATAAGCCAGATTCGTTTCATCAGTCTTTACCTGGTTTGCCTCGACACCCGACACCCGAATTCTCACCGCCCGTTCCGTTTCCCAGGGAGTATCCGAACTCAGACGAGTAAACGTGAACGTGTTGTATAGGGTTAAGGCAGCGCCAATGCAATCAAATCCGGGTCCTAAGTTGGCGGTTGTAGCAGGAACAGTAACGGTGACGGGAGAATGGATAGACATTCGTGCGGGATAAAAAGATGCCAAGGGGCAATCTTACCAGATTTCCTGTATCAATGTAGAAACTCCTCATGCTATGTCTGTCCGTCTGTCCGTCTGTCAATGGTTGTAGGGACGGGTTTAGTCACAATTGTAGGGGCGGGTTTAGGGACTAAATTCAGATCCTCAGAACTAACGGAACAACAAAACCCGCCCTACCCACCGATAACGCAACAACAAAACCCGCCCTCATGCATGTTGAGAAAGGGCGCACGTCTGTGCGCCCCTACGGGGTTTTCAGGTTACTTTTTTATTGGGCTTGATTTGGGCGTCCCATTCCTCTTTGAACCCGACGATTTCCACGCATCTGACGCATCTGTTCCTGTTGTTCCTCGGTTAGAACATCTCGCATCTGTTCCCGTGCGGATTGGTGAATTTCCCGCATCTGATTCCGTTGTGCTTCGGTCAGATTTAGCGATCGCATCCCTTCCCGGTGTCGCTGGCGTTGTCCCTGCAATTCTTGGAACTGTTCCCGTTGTTCGGGGGTGAGAATTTGTTCGATTTGCGAGTGTTTGTTATCCCGGATGCGTTCTAACTGCGTTTGTTGGTCGGTTGTTAGGTTGAGTTCCTCTGCGAATCGGGGTTGGGAAAATGCTGCCATGGGTGCAGCTGCGAGGGTAATTGCAGCGATGGTGGCGAATAGAGGAAAGACTTTGATGTTCATGATGTTACAGTTGTCAACGATTTGGTGTTTGATGTCTTTATCCTAGAAACTGTAAGGGTTATACCGCCTGAGGCAAACGTCCTGATTTGAGGTGGGACTTTAGTCCTATATTGGTGTGGAGGTGATGGGGAGATGAGAGAGTTATCAGTTATCAGGAGTAGGGGAAGCAGAGGGAGATTGTGTAGGGGCGGGTTTCACTACTATCTTTTTGGTTACACCGAGATGTAACTAAACCCGCCCCGACTTTACGAACGACAAATGACAAATGACAAATGACAAATGACAAATGACAAATGACCAAACACCCAATTCCTTTCCTTTTATATCTAGAATGGATTCTCCTGGGAATCATCGCTATCATTGAATTCCTGCGATTTCCTTTTCCTCACCTCCCTCGTTTTCCTCTCCTGAATCTGCTAGGTTTAGCCGTTTTCGGTGTGATGGGGTTGAGATTACCGACTCAGAAATCGGTCAAGGTGATTTATACCGGCGTGGAAATTGGCGTAATTCTCCTCGTCTCCTTGGTGGGTAAACTTCGTATGTTACCCTTGATGTTAATTATTTTAGTTATCCGAAACTGTTTTATCTTTGAACGGCAAAGTCGCTTAATTATTACCGGATTTGCCTTTGTCTTATTTCTAATGCGAGAAGTTGACCGATTTCAGTCTCGCAGCCTTCGCCTTCGCCCTCACTTTCGCCCTCCACGTTTGGCAATGCCAGAACGCTGGCTATTTATCCTGTTAAGTTCTATAGTAGTCTTTGGCTTAGTTTTGGTCTTTTTACAGTTATTAGTTGATGCTGTATTAGCCGAACGGCGCAGCCGGGAAGAATTGGCACAGGCAAATGCTCAACTGCGGCGCTATGCTACCCGGATTGAGGATATGGCGACGCTGCAAGAACGGAATCGTATTGCTAGAGAAATCCATGATTCCTTGGGACATTCTCTGATTACGTTTAATCTGCACTTAGAAGCAGCGTTGCGGCTTTTGGAGTCGAATCCCGCCGAAGCCAAAGATTTTTTACTCGAAGTCAAACAAGTCGCCGCGACTGCGCTGCAAGACGTGCGTCAATCCGTGGCAACCCTGCGGTCTAACCCGTTACAAGGGCAATCTCTAGAGGATGCGATCGCGTCTTTAATCCAAGAGTTCCACAAGTCTACGGGTATCTTACCCGATTGTCAGATTAATTTGTCCCATCCGGTGACGCCTGATGTGAAAATGGCGAGTTATCGGATTATCCAAGAATCCCTCACCAATATCTATAAACACGCCAAAGCCACGGAGGTGAGTATCCAAATTTGGACAGATTCCCAGTTCCATCTGATCATTCAGGATAATGGCAGAGGATTCGATGTGACGCAGAATACCACAGGTTTTGGACTACAAGGGATGCGGGAACGTACTCAAGCGTTAGGGGGTCGTTTTACAATTAACACAGCACCCGGACAAGGGTGTCAAGTTATTGTTGAGTGGTGACTTGTCATTCGTCATTTGTCATTTGTCATTCGTCATAAGTAGTGGAGTGTGTAGGGGCGGGTTTAGGAACTTTCTGCTTGGCTATAGATGGTAAATTTTGTACAAAACCCGCTAATTTAAGGTTGAGTGTGTAGGGGCGGGTTTAGGGACTTTCTGCTTGACTGTTGATGGTAAATTTTGTACAAAACCCGCCCTTTTATGATTAAAATCCTATTAGTTGATGACCAAAGTCTAGTCCGACGCGGTTTAAAAGCCTTATTACAATTTGAAGATGATTTCGAGGTTATCGGAGAAGCAGATAATGGAGAAACCGCGATCGCACAACTGGAAACCCTACACCCTGATATTATCCTCATGGATGTGCGTATGCCGATTATGGATGGTGTCGCCGCTACTCGGCAAATCCATCAACGGTTTCCCCACATCAAACTATTGGTTTTAACCACATTCGATGATGATGAGTATATTACCCAAGCCCTGCATTATGGTGCATCGGGCTATTTACTCAAAGATACACCCCCCGACGAATTAGCCCAAGCGATTCGGGCGGTGCATAAGGGGTATACTCAATTGGGACCAGGAATTGGTCAAAAGATTATGACGCAAATCCCTGCTTCTGTCTCCAATTCCTCCACCGCTTGGGATGAACTCACCCCCAGAGAACAGGAAATCCTCCGCTTAATCGCCACGGGTGCGAATAATCGAGAAATTGCCCAAACTCTCTATATTTCCCAGAAGACCGTGAAGAATCATATTACCAATATCTTAAGTCGATTGAACCTACGCGATCGCACCCAAGCCGCAATCTGGGCAAACTCCCATTCAATCCACGGCTAGGAGTTCCACAGACTCAGCCAAAATTATCGGTTTATTTTCGTATTCCGCTTCTATGCTTTGTTCCACATCTAAATCCCAAGTCAAATCGTAATCCTTTTCCAATTCCTCCTTACTGACAAACCGACCCACTTCCCCTGTAACTCTCACCCAGTTGTCCTCTATAATCGGCGTATCGGGATTAGCATTCATCACCAGGACTTGTTTGTCTAACAGGGGTTCTTCCTGTACCAGCTTAAATGTACTCGAATCGATAACCTCGCCCACCTTACCATCCACCGTAATCATCTCACCCGTCAACTCCTCCCTATTCTCAGAGACATCACCTAAGGTAGAACTGTTCTCTATTGCTGTCTTATCTACTGTCTCCTCTGGCGATATAGTAGCCGCTTCGTCTTCATAGAAAATACTACAAGCAGACAAAAGTACCATCACCAGCCCCAAACCCATTAATTTCCGAAGTCCCATTGAGAACCCTCCTAACTGCGGTTATGCTTTACACTAAACAGAATAGACGTGCGATCGCGTCTGGCTAGAGTCTAACTCCCACATCCTTCCCTAGAGAGAAATTTACACACTCCTTAATCTAGGTTCGTAGTTGCGCTTTAGCGCCCTAAACGCATGTATCACCAACTATTGGCGTGACACAGCTAAAATGGTGGAATAGATTTTACCATTGAATCGGGCGCACGCTTTGTGCGTCCCTACGGTTTCCGGGCATAAGCGTCATCCACTAAATTAGGTGTCCACGCCACTACCAATGCTTAACTTAGTAACATTGTCTTAATTCTATTTACTAACCTCTAAAACTATGTCTCACTTCACCACCATCAACATTCAAATCAAAAACGGCGAAATTCTGCATCAAACGTTGCAGGAGTTGGGGTATCACGTCGAATGCAATACCTCGGTACGCGGCTATCACGGGAATACCACCGAAGCCGAATACGTGATTCGCCAGTCTAATGGTTACGATTTAGGCTTTCGCCAAAATGAGGAGGCGTATGAACTCGTGGCAGATTTCTGGGGGGCGAGAATTAATCAAACAGAATTCGTCAATTCCGTGAATCAAAAATACGCCCATAAAATGTTAATGCATTCCGTGCAAGAACAAGGATTTAATGTCGAAGAAGAAGACGTATTAGAAGACGGTACAGTGCGGGTAGTTGTGGGACGCTGGCAATAAAAACGTCCTCCCATTCCCCATTTGTATTGTCAAGGCGGGTTGAGTCACTCAGTTGGTCTCCAATGATGCATCAACAAAACCCGCCCTTTGTAAGAATAGTAACGTGGCATCTCTTACGTGAAATTCGTAGTAAGGGCTTAACGCTTAAATTTTGTTAGGTTTACCGCGTCAACATAACCTACAGGTTTTCAGGGTTAATTCAAATGTCATATAGTGACTTTACGTTAGCCAAAGTCAAAAAAGACTTTGACTTAATTACTGTAGAAGAAATGAATACGTTTAGTCAGGTTGCTGAGTTTGCACCCAGTTCCTTCCTGACAGATACTTTACACTATAATATTCCCTTAGCCTTAGCCAGCAATAGTGAAAAAGCTCGATCTGAAATGATTATTGCCCCAATTTTAATTGATATCAGAAGACAATTACACGAACAGATAAACTTATTTTCAGGAATTGAATTTAATATTGATAAAGAACGCGGATTGAATGGAGTTTGCGATTTTCTGATTAGCCAGTCTCCGGAACAGTTATTTGTCAATGCGCCAGTAATTACGCTGGTAGAAGCAAAGAAGGAAAATCTGATTGGGGGATTGGGACAGTGTGTAGCAGAAATGGTAGCGGCTCAGATGTTCAATGACCGCGAGGGAAATGAAATATCCGAAATTTATGGCGCAGTCACGTCAGGAACCAACTGGAAGTTTTTGCGCCTTAAAGGAAACGTTATCGAAATTGATTTGAATGAGTATTATCTGAATGATATCGATAAAATTTTAGGGATTTTGGCAAATGCTGTTCAAGACCATTGATAATTATATTGATAATTATAGATTGATCTAAGTTGCCTGATTATTCATACACCCCCAGATCTTAATCGTCTTATCCAAACTGCCACTAACTAAATATTGCCCATCCTGACAAAAAGCTAAACAGGTTACAGCCTCTTTATGCCCCGTCAATGTTTGAAGTTGCTTTCCCGTCGCCACATCCCAAAACTTGATTGTCCGATCATTCCCACCACTGATTAAAATGCGCCCATATCGACTAAACAGCAGACTATTCACCGCATAATAATATCCCTCCAACGTATGTTCAACCTGGTGAGTCGCCAGATTCCAGAGTTGGATTTGTCCTTGCCAATTGGTACTCGCTAACGTCAACCCATCAGGATTCATCGCCACTTGGTTAGCGTAACTTTTCAAAGTCCGAGGTCGATCTCTTGTCCGTAAATCCCACAGCTTAATCTTGCCATCCCGACTGCTACTGACTAACGTATTACCATCCGCACTAAAAGCGAGACTCCAAATTTCATCCGTATGCGCCCCTAGAGTTAATTGATTACTAAACGTACAAATCAGTTTACCCGTTTCTAAATGCCAAAGTTTAATCGTGCTATCCTGACTGCCACTAGCAAGAATTTGACCATCGGGACGAATCGCGATCGCCCGAATGATATCTTGATGTCCATAGAGACTGTGGCGAAGTTCTCCCTGATCCCAAATCTCGATGACATGACTTGCACCATTTCTAACTCGCACCACTATTTTCACATCATCAGTTAACGCCAAAAATTCTTTGGCTTTGGGATATTTGGGAATCTTGTAGAGGACTTTTTCTGTCTGCCAATGGTACACTCGAATGGTTTTCCCACGTAAATAGGCAATTCGTGTGCCATCGGGACTAATGGCAATGGCTTGACCCAGCTTATAGGTGGCGATATCCTCAAACAGGTGATACGGGAGATACGCATTAACCGCCCGTTTCGCCTCTCGTTCAGTGCGATCGCGCAATAGTAAATAGGCAACTCGCTGCACTTGTTCTGACTCATCCTGCAAGGCGGGGATAATTAACCCTAAACCCGATTCTCCATACTTGGGCGCCTCTTTAAGTGCAGCAATTCTCACCGTCTCATCGTCACTTGCCAGACGCCGCTTAACCCCTGCAACTCCGCCTAAAATAACAGCACCCCGAGGTGCAGCATAAGACGAACCAAGAACCGCATCATTGTCTCTGGGTTGATTAAAATGCTCCACCATAATCATTTATAATATTATTTCCGTTTATTTCTCCAATTCTATAAAACATTCCCCAAATACTACCAATTCCTCTGCGTCCCTCTGCGAAAACCTCTGCGTTACTCTGCGTTAAAAAAACATCAGATTGGATATTACAAACTACTAATTACTTATGAATAAACCCCGATCGCGTCCCTTTCACCCCAACCTTGTGATAAACCGCTAGAATCTCAGGTGCGGCTAGCGATCGATTAAATAGTTGTACATCACTCATCCTACCCTGAAAGAATCCCGGTGAACTCGGATGATCCGAACGCCGCCCCAATCGCAGAGGTTTAAAATTATTCAGCGAACCCTGTTGTCCCGTGGGGTTAAACCGATTCCCCAACTCAATCCCATCGACATACCATCGTCCCCCATCCGTCGCATCTCGGTCAACGGTAACCACCAGATAATGCCAGTGATCATCAGCAATGAAGCACTGACTATCATAATTCATCCAAGCTGACTCGATTCCATCCGCTAATTGTAAACCCAACCGACCATGATGCAGATATAAACAATATCCTTGCACCGAACCAGAAGTTTCCACGCGCTTATCTAAAATCACTTCAAGTCCACGACGGCGAGTTTTAACGCCCACACCAATCGAGAAATCCCCAACCCCAAAATTCAGGGCTGATCCATGGGGAATCTCCACATAATCATCCCTATCAAATTGCAGCGCACTCCCTAACCCTTGAGGTAGAACATATTCGACAAAGCGATAAGACTCCGAATTCACTTCCTCCGGATGTCCCGCACCGCCTAATCCCGGCATTCGACCGGGAACCATCGTCACTGGCGTTGCCCCCTTAATTGTGCCATCATTTCCCCCCACACTATCCGCCGCGATGTCCCCTTCTTTTTCATCTAACCGCCACCAGGCGACTCGATTAGCCGGAACATAATGTTTAATGGCTTGTTGAACCCATGGTTGTTGCTTATTCCACAGGATTAAGAGTGCTGCTTGTCGTACCCGGGGGGATTCATCTTGAACAAAAGCGTCCTGCACTAAATTTAACCCCGCATCCCCATAGGCGATGGCTTCAGTCATAGCGGCTAAACGTTGTTCCACCACAGGAGAGGTTAAACGCATCCTCACCCCAGCAATACCACCTAAGACTACGCCTTTAGTTGGGGGTGGATTTTTACCGCCGAGAACGGCGTCATCCTTTTTTGGTCGGTGAGAATTCTTTGCCATCGCCCCTATTTCCCTATCCTCTTTAATAATGCCATTCTTCTCAGTGAGCGATCGCGCCATGGTTCGCGGAGTCATGAATGAAGTGAAGGAACACTCATGAAACATCTGGCGAGATTAAGCAAGATCCCCGACTTCTTCCAGAAGTCGGGGATCTGTCTGTGTACCTCACTGACTTGAAAAGCGCTATGCGCTATAACGAAAGCTTCACGCCCACCGGGGGAGTCTCTACAACCTCTACTCCCCTGCTACCCTTTTCCTTCTGTCTTTTCTCCACCAAATACGGCTAACCCATAATATTTCCAAGGTACGGCTACAGATTCAAACCCAGCCGTTTTCAACATATCTAGATGGGCGGCTAATGTAACTAATTGATCCGGTTGAGAATAACCGTAAGGAATACTTTTACCTGTTTTCGTCCTGACTTCGGTTAACGTGGTTCCCTGTTTTACACACCATTCCTCGCGAATATGCTTATAGGCTTCTGACAAAATTGGTGATTCAGGAACAACCGGATCAGCATTCCAAAACACACCGCCAGGGTTAAGGCTTTCCCGAATTTTAGTAAACAGTTTTACCTTCATTTCATCCGTCAAATGATGAATAGCTAGAGAGGAAACACAAGCATCAAAACCCCCTCCCACCGATAACTGATGATTTGCCCAATCACCAAAATCTCCTTCAATACCTGTCCACTGTTGACGATATCCGGCTGTCTCTAGCTTGGCTGTGGCAAACTCTATCATCCGGGGAGAATAATCCACGCCGACGACTTGGACATCTCGATAGCGCTGGAGTACCTTGACACTCAATTCGCCCGTCCCACACCCCAAATCCAGTATACGTTTCGCCTGAGACGGGATACAGCGTGCGATCGCCTCTAACATTTCATCATAGCGTGGTAAGAGTTGCCGGATATACAGATCAAATTCCGCCGTCTTAGCAAAGACTTCTCCGGGGAATATGGAGGTGGGGATGGCTGAGTCTGGAGGAGTCTGGATTGGGTTGGTGGGATGAGAACTCACAAGCGTTGAGGATAACGACTACCATTGAGATTTTACCGAAGATATTTGGTTTTAGCGATCGCGTTGCGCCTTGAAGCATTAACGGCTGTTTTTATAGATTGATGATGTCTTACAAAAATTGGCAATTAGGTAGGCATAGATACTATAATCATTATTTATCGAATTCTACCTTCTTTCTCAGGCAATTTTCAGATTAATGTGGCAAACCTCAATCAGGAGGATAAAGTTCGTTCGTAGTCGGCACTTTAGTGCCTTACAATGCCAGAGCTGATGACAAACCTTTAGGTCGGTTTGTTGGTTGGCGTTATGCCAAGACACCTAACAAAATTTAGGCTAAAGCCCTTACTACAAACTTACTAACCAGGGTGATATCACAAGAAGTACGAAAATTTATTCCGGAAAAGTTTTGATGTCATCTCAATGGTTAAACCTATTTCCTTTATTTCAGTCTCGTTTATCTCAGCGAATTACCCTCTGGGTATTTATCAGCCTTATTGTTATCGAAACGCTTATTTTAATTCCCTCTTATTATCGGCGTAAGCATGAACTACTCAATCAATTGGAAGACGTTTCCGGAGAAGTAGTTGAGAGTGTCGTGCGGTTGACGCAACAAAATATGTCCACGATTATATTTGACGAAAAAGTTGAACAGTTAACTCGTGGTTCTCAGGTTATTTTAGGCGTTACCATTTACCACGCAAATGGACAATTGATGGGAACATTTGGTGAATCACCAACCCTTACATTCGAGGATCTTCAACATGCTGATATCCAGCGCCTTCCTAAGTTACAGGATCAACGATATGATTTAGCTTGGTCAGCCCAACAACTAGGAAAACCCTACATAATTATTATTCGCCATGATGCGTCCTCGATTCAACCCAAGTTATACGCCTTCACCCTAAGAATTGCGGGTTTAATATTGTTAATATCAGTGTTTGTTACCGGAACAACCATGTTAGTTTTAGGAAAAACCGTAATTGTTCCTATCCTACAACTTCGTCAAGACTTAATTGCCGCCGGAGAAGCCATTAGCCACGATACGTTAAATCCCAATTTCTATGCTTTATCTGTTCAGCGCCATGATGAATTAGGTGATGTCATGACAGCTTTTAATCAGATGTTTCAGCGAATCTCCTGGGAAATTGCCGAACGCAAGCGGACAGCGGAAATATTGCGGGTTGAACAAGAAAAGTCTGAGCGTTTATTGCTGAATATTTTACCGGAACCTATTGCGGGGCGATTGAAACAAAATCAAACTTGTATTGCTGATGGCTTTGCTGAGGTTACTATTTTATTTGCGGATATTGTTGGCTTTACCCAACTATCGGAACGAATCTCACCAACAGAATTAGTTAATTTACTCAATGAGATATTCTCAGCATTTGATCACCTGACCGAAAAGCATAGTTTGGAGAAAATTAAAACCATTGGCGATGCTTATATGGTTGCCAGTGGATTACCCAAACCACACCCTGATCATGCCGCCGCGATCGCAGAAATGGCGCTGGATATGCAACAAGAAATTCAACAATTCAATCAAAAGCATCATGCTGAACTCAGTATTCGCATTGGTATTAATACTGGATCGGTGGTAGCTGGCGTTATTGGCACGAAAAAGTTTATTTATGACTTATGGGGGGATGCCGTAAATACAGCTAGCCGCATGGAATCTCATGGAATTCCGGGTACAATTCAAGTGACAGCAGCGACGTATCAGCATTTACAGGATAACTATGTGTTTCAAGAACGGGGAATCATTCCGGTGAAAGGGAAGGGAGAAATGATGACTTATTTTCTGACCGCAAAAAAACGTCCGGATTCATAGTGTTATTTCGTGAAGATAAAGCAGAGGACAAAGCCCAGGAGACAGAAGATTAAGATGATTTGATTCGATGGTTAAACAGGAGTCAAGTATGAGCTACTCTTTTACCCTTTATCTTCCTATCTTGACAATTAAATCCTTTGCGTCAATAGTAAAGCAGGGTGTCATCACAGTAAAACTGGTATTTTGAACTGTTCTGACAATTGATAAGTACGGCACGGCGGAAATAAAGCAATTATTCAAAGTTACCGAAACGCTTGCCATGTAAGCCTTTTGAATCTTGAATTTCGTGACACCGTACTCATGGGTTCAGTCTCTTGTGCCAGGTTAATTAATGGAAGTGCTTGGCTGATGATTAAAACCGATACACCCTTATTGTCTAAGATTCATCGCTATATTCCCGTTGGGTTAACCCTTGCTGTGGGAATTGGACTGTCAATTGCCGCAACTGTAACGGCTGGGAAATGGGCAAACAACCAAACTCGACTACAATTGCAACAACAAACCGATAACCTGACAACCACATTCCAGCGTAAAATTGATGAATATTATTATATGGTTGTATCGTTGAGCGCGTTTCACGAAGCGTCTGATCAGGTGCAGCAAGATGATTATGAAGCGTTTACCCAGCATTTTCTTTCTATCCATTCAGGCATTTTGACTCTGGGTTGGCTTAAACCTGTGTCGGCTAGGGAACGCCCCAGTTATGAAGCACAGATGGCAGAAATGGGGTTTGCCAATTTTTCGATTTATGAATACCATCCCGTAAAAAAACAGGTTATCGCTAAGGCACGTTCGGATTATTTTCCGATTACGTTTTCTCCGCAACAGGATGTCATTGGCTTTGATCTGGCGTCTCATCCCGTGGGTAAATCTCTACTGGAAAAAGCACGTATGACAGGACAATTAGTCGCCACGAGTAAGCTAAAGATACCTGGTAAACCGCCAGATAGTCTGACGATTTTGCTGCCGCTTTACCATAATGACATGCCTCACAATACACCTGAAACTCGCCGTCAGGCTTTTCGGGGTGCAATGATTGGGGTTTATTCTTTAGAGGAAATTATCACGACTTCACTGAAAGGGCTACAGATTGATACGCTGAATTTTTGCCTATCTGATCCGTCTTTACCCTCTCCAGAACGTTATCTGGCGCTGTATCAATCCCAGACAGAAACGGTTGAGATGAAGCCTGATCGATCATCTTGCCGTAATCATTACATCTATACCCACCCAATTCAAGTCGCTGATCAGCAATTGTCACTCAGTTTCTGGGAAATACCACAAAATTCAGGTTGGGGAATTCCGCCTCTGGCTGGAGTAACCCTGTTGAGTGGCTTACTATTAACCGGAACATTAGTTCTGTATATTGTGCGATCGCTACATTACACGGCTGAGATTGAGGCAGAACGAGAAAAATCAGAACTCCTGCTGCTAAATATCTTACCCAAACCGATTGCCGATCGCTTGAAACAAAACCAGCAGACGATTGCGGATAGCTTCACGGAGGCGACAGTATTATTCGCTGATATCGTGGGGTTTACCCAGCTTTCGCAACGGATATCGGCAACAGAATTGGTAAAACTACTCAATGAAATTTTTTCCGCCTTTGATCAGCTTACCGAAACTTATGGGTTGGAGAAAATTAAAACTATTGGCGATGCTTATATGGTTGTCGGCGGATTACCCACACCCTGCGATAATCATGCCGACGCGATCGCGGATATGGCATTAGAGATGCAACAGCAAGTGGCTCAATTTAGCGCTAAATATGGTGAACCGTTTAAAATCCGAATTGGCATTAACACTGGACCAGTGGTTGCTGGAGTGATTGGCACAAAAAAGTTTATCTATGACTTATGGGGGGATGCCGTTAATACCGCTAGCCGCATGGAATCCCACGGAGTTCCTGGGGGGATTCAAGTGAGTGCCTCAACCTATCAACATTTGCGGGATAAATATCAGTTTGAAGAGCGAGGTACGATTCAGGTTAAAGGTAAGGGTGAAATGATGACGTACTTACTAAAGAACAGAAAAAAAGAAAAAACCATCGCCACAGACTAAACACAACACATTAAAAACAACCATAAAGCCCTCTTTTATTCAATAAAAGAGGGCTTTACAAAAGAAGAAGTCTGGCATCGAGCTATTTTCCCAGGGGGCAACCCCCAAAGTATCTTCGCCGCAGCAACGTTTCACAGCCGAGTTCGGGATGGGTTCGGAGTGGAGCCATTGCGCCAGAGACACCAGACAAGCTTGTGGTT
>NZ_JAVJQN010000207.1:0-51853 GCF_040218245.1 Coleofasciculus sp. E1-EBD-02
TCGGTGCAACCTGCAAGACCGTCACACAAAGTCGAGTAGCTGCTTGTTGGGGGGTAAACTAGACATTTCCTGATTATATCCGAGAAAATGTCTAGTTATGTCAGTAATTGTCTAGATATTTACCGACTGTTAGTTAACCCCTAACTTAACTAAACCCGCCCCGACTTAGGGATAGGGAAGCAACAAATGACATAAGACAAATGACATAAGACAAATGACATAAGACAATTCACTCAAATAATCGAAAATAAGGATAGCGTACCGGAATTCCTGGCTCTTTTTCCAAATCGAAATTAATCACTTCCCAACAAGGATCATCCTCTGGTTCTGGGCTAAATGCCACAGGTAAACCATAGAGTCGCGGGCGTCCCGGTTCCGATTGTCCCCGCCAAGGGGTACTTCGTTCCAGATAAGCACTAACTAAATCTCGATAGCGACTGGCAATAATCACCCGTGTTGCCCGATAGCCTTGAGTGTACAGGCGATCGAGAGCTTCGTGAATTTCAAAGCGAATCCCATCCGGATGGGTATGCTGACGATACCATTCACCCTGCCATTGACGCCAATGACGCCCCGATTGTAAGTGGATGAGTTCTTCAGTTTTGGGATCTGCCTCGAAAGCGCCATGCCGGGGACACAAATAGGTATCGGTCAATGTCAATGCCGGAATAGACTGCCGACAGTGAGGACATTGAATCTCTGAACCGAATATGGGGTACTGTAAACTAGGATTAATCATCTAGGGTTGAAGGTATCGTCATTCATTCGGCGATTGCGCTAGTACCTGTATAAATAATATATATGTGGCTTCATCAATTATAGAATACCCTCGAACACACTCATCTGTATTTGTAGGCAATCGTGACTGATTCTTATCCCCAATTTCCTGCAACTCCCTCCTATTGGTCTGCTGTTGATCAGTCTCAAGCCGCCTTTGTTGCGCCCAATGCGGTAGTTATCGGTGACGTCGCGATCGCATCAGAAGCCAGTATTTGGTATGGCGCTGTAGTGCGGGGTGATGTCGAACGGATTGAGATTGGTGAATGCACCAATATTCAGGATGGTGCTATTTTACATGGAGATCCCGGTAAACCCACGATTCTGGAAGACCATGTGACAATTGGACATCGGGCTGTCGTCCATTCGGCTCATGTTGAACGGGGATGTTTGATTGGAATTGGTGCGATTATCTTAGACGGTGTGCGGGTAGGATATGGCAGCATTGTCGGTGCTGGCGCATTAGTGACCAAAGATGTTGCCCCTTTATCCCTGGTGGTTGGCATTCCGGCGCGAAAAGTCCGCGATATTTCGGAAACCGAGGCGGCTGAATTAATCGAACACGCACAGCGTTACCAGAAGCTAGCGCTGGTGCATGGCGGAAAAGGCACAGACTTGGGATTTCACCCGCCTGAATAGGGTCTGAAAAAAAACCTGTCACCTATTGACTTTTGGGGGCATAATTTGGTTAAAACTATAATATGAGAATCCTTCACATAAATTTAAGCATTCAAGCGAGGTAGGTGAAACTATGGATTTACGGTTACTCATTGTCTTGTTGCCTATCCTCTTAGCCGCAGGCTGGGCTTTATTCAATATTGGTGCAGCGGCTATTGGTCAAATTCAGGCGTTTCTGAATAAATCCTGATCTGTTGGATAGACAAAAATACCTTTTGTAGAGACGTGCCATGGCGCGTCTCTACGGCTATGGTGCAGTACATCTGTTCTAGCTACTCAATTAATGCTTTAGATAGCGGGACTCAAACAACGGATTGGGTAGCAGTTTTCATACTATTGCTACCACCTGAGCTGGGTTCAACTTGTACCCCTAGAGCCAACCACACAGTAAAGGCTATGGCAGTAACTAAAATTAAGGTATCAAATGCTGGTTTAAGCAGCGATTCAATCTCTTTGAGCGTTAAATGGTGGTGAGAGTGAACCAATTCTTTCATACTCATGTCCAACCTCCGGTTAACTGTTGAGATTGCTCTGATGTTTCTTCCTTGTCTCCTAGAGCAGGGGAGGCATCTTAATTTCTAGTATAAGTATTTTTGCTTATCGCTTTGATTAAAATTGTGTGAAGTTACAGTAGGGTGGGCAATGCCCACCTTACAGAAGGTAATTCAATATCGCTCTAATAAAAGCTTTACTTCAGCGTCCAAATCGAAATCCCTCATCGCCTCCCACTCGGCTTGTCGAACTGCCAAATAAACATGAGCCAACTCTTCACCCAAGGCGTTGAGGAGTACCGAGTCATTTCTAAGGTGTTCTATCGACTCGGTTAAGGTACTCGGCAATCGTTCAATATTAGCCCCTTGGCGTTCAGCATCCGTCATCGTACCGGGATCTACAGACACAGGCGTTGCCAATTCTAAGCCTTGGCGGATACCATCAAGTCCTGCTGCGATCGTTGCCCCTAATGCTAAATAGGGATTCGCCGTAGCATCCACGGTTTTGAATTCAAAATGAGACGGACTCGGGGGTTCAGGATGCGTGGGGACACGCACAGCCGCTTCCCGATTATCCCATCCCCAACACCGGAATGCCCCACTCCAACACTGGGGTAAAAGGCGGCGGTAAGAATTAGTCGTGGGTGTTGTCAGTGCCATCAAAGCGGGTAGGTGGTGTAGAATTCCCGCGATAAAATGACGCGCAATATCGGACAGTTCGCCATTTTCCTCTGGATGGGGGATGAGATTTTCTCCCTCTCGCCAGAGACTCAGGTGCAGGTGACAACCGCTACCCGCTTGATTCGCAAAGATTTTGGGTAAGAATGAAGCGATACGATAATGTTGAAGTGCGATCGCTTTAATTGTTTCCCGGTAGGCAATCTGTTGATCTGCCGCACTGAGGGCGTTGGTGTAGAGGATGGAGATTTCCTGTTGACCGGAACCGGATTCGGGATAATATTGCTCAACCAGCATTCCCTGCTCGATTAACGCTTCCGCCATCTGATCAATGAGTCCTTGATGCAAATCCATTGCCATCGTTGAGGCAAATACGGTTTCATCCGCAGGTGCAATGCCCTCAACCGTTCGCTGCAACAGATAGAACTCATTCTCAAAGGCGGCAATAACCTCTAACCCCTCTTGGTTCGCCTCCCCAACCATGCGTTTGAGAAAATGACGGGGACAGAGACTCCAAGGCACACCATTTAGCATCATATCGCCCATGACCCGGGCATGACCTGGACAATAGGGTAAAGGGTTCAGCGTACTCCAGTCTGGCACGAGACGAATTTCACCCACCGGTCCAAACCCACTCCCAGCCACAGGTGCATCATACATGACCGGAATGGCTTGTTGCGCCGCAGAAATACCCACACCATGGCTGAGGTATTCGGATAAGGCTTTCCGATGGACTGCCTTTCCCCGGATAATGTTGGCATTGTCGCACCAGAGAATGCGGACAAATTGAATCCCAAGCTGGTCAAGATTTTGTAGTTGTTCTTTTTCCATGCATTTTCTGGTGAGCTAGTACAAGACGGCTGCAAGTCCGAGGGCTCCAGGGCTGAAGGTTGTAAGGCTTATGGTAGCTGCTTTTTCGTCAGCATGTTAATGGGTTAGTTATTTCTGAGTGTATTTCTAACCCAGAGTAGATCCATAAATTAATGTTTCTTAATATAATGAGAGGATACACGGCTGAGATAAAGGAGCGATCGCGTGCTAACCCTAGACCGCCTTGGAGAAGAAACATTAAACAGAATTGCAACACTGGCACTGTCCAGCCAACTCGATGATGCCAGAAAACTTAATGTGCAAGTGAAAACAGACCCCTCCCTGCTAGCCAAGGGTCAGTTAGAATCCCTAGCCATTTACGGTGAGGGGTTAATCATGGAACACGATATCCGTCTACAAGAGATGGCGATTCGGCTAGAAACCATTGCGGTTGCTCCTTTCAAAGCCTTAACGGGTAATATTGTACTGACCCAACCGACAGAGGGAACAGCACGGATTGTGATTGCTCAAGCTGACCTCAACCGTGCCTTCAACTCCGATGTGTTAGGGACTCAGCTTCGCTCACTCCAGGTTCAGGTGGACGGTAAGCCACAAACGCTCAACGTCAAGCAGGTAAATTGTCGCCTCTTAGCCGAAGGTCGAGTGGGTCTTGATGCTGATGTGCGGCTGAGTCAAAGTAATGAAACGCAACGAGTCTCGTTCACCACGACTCCGAGAGTAAGTGATGACGGACGCAGTGTTGTCCTAGAGAAGGTTGAATACGCCCACGGAAAAGAACTCTCACCCGAACTTACTCAAGCCTTAGTCGCCAAGGCGGGTAAAATTTTACACTTGAGTCACTTTGAAATGCCAGGGATATCGCTACAGATGCATCATCTGGAGGTGCAAGAAGGTCAACTCACCCTGCAAGCCGTAGCGCATGTGACGCAATTTCCATCAGTGTAGGGGCTTTCGCCCAACCTACAAGCTATCAAGCTATTCCATCATTTTAGCTGTGCCACGCCACGACTGGACTGACAAAGCTAAAATTGTGGGATAGATTTGATCATTGAATGGGGCGCAAAGCTTTGCACCCCTACATTTTCTGGGCGTGGGGTTAATCTATGAAATTAGGTGTGCCACGCTACTACTCATACCAAATCCGGGTTAGCTACCCCCGTTATCATTTAGTCCGCGTAGGCGGACTACCCTTCGGGAAGGCTTCGCCTATGTTTGTGTAGCAGCGATGTTAATCGCCTCCTCTTGCTTACTACAAACAGAGGGCGACCCGAGTCAATTGAGTGGACTGGAGTTTTTAATTGATACAAGCGGGTCGCCCCTACAGGACATCAACCGTTATACTCTCGTTTTCAGGCAAAGCCTGGGAATGTGCTTTGGTAGGCTCTTCCTCCCCTACTAAGCCAATGTTATTCTATAAAATATTATATTTTGATCGAGATAACGTGAATCATGTCTCGTGCTACCCCTTATCAACCATTACTTCTGAGACTGTTGCATGGTATCAATGGGCTAATTGTCATTTTAGCCATCATCACATCCTACTGGGTGTATGACACCTACGATGGACGATTTGGTCAACTTTCTCTGCCCCAAATTCCGGATATTATTGGCATTCATGGTACATTTGGCAAAACCTTACTCCTAGCCGTAATGCCAGCGTTTGCCTTATACAGTTTTCATTTAGGGTCTAAACGCTTGGTTCAACCCAATTCGTTTCAAAAACTCAGACAACTGGGTAAACCTATCGGTTGGTATAGTCTGCATCGGATTGTTAATACGGTGATGTTATTAGCGGTTACCTTTTCCTTAGTGACTGGCAGTATGGTCAAAGAAGAATGGTTGCCCAATGGAGAATTAAATCATATCTGGTATTATCTACACTTAACCGGATGGGTGATATTAGTTGGATGTTTAGCGATGCATTTGTTAATCAGTGCCAAGGTAGGAGGATTGCCATTCTGGGTATCTATGTTTAAGCTAAACTATCGTCCCGAGGATTCTCCAAAACGGTGGATTCAGACAGTGCGTTCATTCGTCCGGCGTAAAGATAGATAATATCATATCCCCAGAAGGCATGATATGAAGCGAAATACGCTACTTATTGTTATAGAAATTATCGTCATTGGCGGGATTATATTCGGTTGGATTGCCCCCTTATTGTTTCCCTCAGAGGAACCGGAACAGAGTATAAGTCTTGTAAAAACATTGCAAGCAATCTCTGGAACACTTTTTCTAGGTTTTAGCTTGTATTGACTTGATCATGCGATGAGATCCCCCTAAATCCCCCTTCAAAAGGGGGAATTTGATTACATTATATTTCAGGTTCAGCCTTAAGTTGACACTAGGCTATCTTAGCTACTGAAGTGACGCCGGAAGCGAGGATCAAGATGATGTTTTTTCTTTAAATTACAGGAACGGCAAAGAGTTTGTAGGTTACTAATATCATTTTTCCCCCCAC
Source organism: Coleofasciculus sp. E1-EBD-02 (assembly GCF_040218245.1). Taxonomy (NCBI): domain Bacteria; kingdom Bacillati; phylum Cyanobacteriota; class Cyanophyceae; order Coleofasciculales; family Coleofasciculaceae; genus Coleofasciculus; species Coleofasciculus sp. E1-EBD-02. The sequence continues at coordinate 5,914 of NZ_JAVJQN010000207.1, forward strand.
GGGCAAGGGGAATAATATGATCAATTTGCAGTTTGGTGTCGAGTTGGGTTTTACCGCAGCTTTGGCATTGGTAATTGTCGCGTTTAAATACATAGTTTCTCACTTCTGGCGGAATGGGAATTCGCGGTGTTTTTTTCATGGGTTTTCTGGCGTTTCGGGCGCAAGCATTGCGCCCATACAAGGAATGGGATTGGCGGCGTTTTGTTTATTGGTTTTCTGGTTGATTTTCTTGGTTGATCCTCTGACGCAAATCATCAAGCGGCGATTCTGGCTGGGAAATTTCGGGTTCATTTCTTGCTGATGTTTCTTCAATTTCAGGTTCATCAGGACAAAACTCAAGAGTGACTTTTATTCTAAATTTTCCTTGTTGCCAGCCCTTAGCCCCAAGTTTTAGAGTTTTTCCCTTGATTCCTTCATTAAACCATTTTCCTATTTTATCTTTATTGGCATTGGGTAAATTCCTGGATATCATTTCTATTGCTGATACCATTTGTCCACTTGTAAACATTGAATCAGAAATAATTTTATCGTTATTGTCTACGGAGACAACTTCTTCATTGTCTAAAGGCTGGAATCTATCTTCCATATTTATCTCCACAATTATCAGTCATTTAACTAATTTTTCCGCTGTATAACTCTTGGCAAAAAGAGTGGGTTAACATGCCTCAGTTTATGGGTTTTTCGGGCGCAAGCCTTGCGCCCCTACAATAAATGGGAATTGGCAGCGTTTTGTTTATTGGTTGTCTGATTGATTTTCTTGGTTGATTCTCTGGCGCAGATCATCCAGGGGCGATTCTGGCTGGGAAATTTCGGGTTCATTGCTGGTTGATGTTTCTTCAATTTCAGGTTCATCAGGACAAAACTCTAGAGTTAGTCTAACTTTGCCATTCTGCCACCCCTTGCCCTCATGGGTGAGAACTTGACATTGTATTCCCTCATTCCACCAACCATTTACTTCTTCTATATCTCGTCGTTTTTGCTGGACTGAATACTTTAGGACATTATCATTGTTTATAAGTAAGTTAATCATTGCTTTAATGAATTCACTTACTTTAAACGTGGGATGTGCAATTAAAATTGACAAAGAATCCTCAGATAAAGATACTATTTCATCTTGCTGTAGGCGTTTTAAATGGTTTTTATTGTTCATTTATCATCTCCTTTAGAGAAATGGTGCGTTACGCTACCCTCCGGGAACGCTGCGCGAACGCTAACGCACCCTACTGGCTATTTTAATCAAAAATCTAAGTTATTGTAGGTTGGCTAGAGCGTCAGCGTTACCCAACAAAAAATCATGGAAGTTGGGTTTCGTTCCTCAACCCAACCTACACAGATAACATGGTGGGGATTTCGGGCGCAAGCCTTGCGCCCCTACAAGATATGGAAATTGGCGGTGTTTTGTTTATTGGTTTTCTGGTTGATTTTCTTGGTTTATCCTCTGACGTAAATCATCTAGGGGCGATTCTGGCTGGGGAATTTTGGGTTCTTGGCTTTCAGAGATTTCCTCCACTTCTGGTTCATCAGGGCAAAACTCTAGAATCATTTTTATCCTCACTTTTCCTTTTTTCCAGCCATTGCTACCAGGTTTCAGTAACTCACAATTTACACCTTGTTTAAGCCATGAATTTGCGTCCCTTGAGCTTGCATACGGTACTCCACCTCTATTCTGTAAGTTTTGAGAACAGGCAGGAATACCTGTTACTTGAAATGCACTCTTCATCTGTCCCATAAATTCTCCGACTTTGTACATGGAATTGTTAAAGGACAAAACAGTCTGTTGATCTTCAGCGACATCATCTAACGGCTTAAATTGATCGGTCATATCTAGTTCTAAACTTTCAAGCAAACTTATTTTTGTTTCATTGTAGATCAGAATCTGCTGAGACTCCTGTATTCTCAGCTAAGTTATCCACGTCATCGGAAATTGGCACTACACTTAAATCTGATTCCTCAATCGTCGGTAATTGATGATGCCTGTCTAATTTCATCGCCTGTAAACAACGATTAATCCCAGCAACCGCTTGATTATAACCCGCAATCTTTTGCTTAACTTCCTCTTGCATTCGCTGATTTTGATTAATTTTTTCCTCCGCCTCTTGTTCTAAGGTTTGCTCTAAATAAGCACGGGCATTGGGATATTCCTGTAAAATACTATCCGCCTGTTCATCTGCCTTATGTAATAACATGGTTTTCAGCGTTTGATTCATAGTTTGGCGGAAATTGCGGCGAATTGTTGCCTCGACTTTGGGTTCAAAATCTAATTTCAATAACTGTCGAATCGCGGGTTCGGCTGCAATCATACTTTCAGCATCATATCCCTGTGAGGTTTGCTCTAAGGTTTGCCGGAATTGATAAATTGAAAATGTCCCTTCATCATAAAAACGGGGACTTTCTCGCACATATCTATCGCACTCTGTTCGCGCTTCACTGGCTAACGCCTGACAGACTAGCTTTTCCACCGCCTTTAACTGCTGCTCAATTCCGCCATCATTTCCCAATAATCGATAGAGTTGACGGTAATAATCACGGCGGCGTATTTGTTCCATCAGATAAGCAAAAAAGTGAGAGGCTACCTGTTGAGAGGCTTTAACTAAAACATCTTCTAACTGATTCGCCAAATCATAAAGCGCCTCGACTAAAACCGCAATTAAGGGGGCGGTTGCATTGCGGGGATGGCTGCGAGTGGCGCGACTATAGGCTTGGGCGACTGAGAATGTATTAAGTAATTCATCGAGACGTTGAATCATTTGATGTTGAAGTTGGCGAAATTCTATCTCAAAGGCATTACAGCTATTCGTTACCGCCTGATTTACTTCTTCAGCGATGTGAATACAAAATTCTCTCCCCACCTGCTGCAATTCCTGATTCAGCCGTTCTAATTCCTGGGCTTTCATCGCCTCTATTTCGTGAGGTTGACTGTCTAAATCTCGCTGAATCCCCAGGTAGTGTTTCTTGAGATTAATACATAACGGTTGTAAGTCATCCGCTAGATTGGCAAATAACTGCGGACGCTTTTCCTCGGTAAGATAGCGCGTAATGGATGTGCGAAACTCTTCAATTCCACTATCTTGAATCAGTTTCTCAATCAGTGGTAGTCCCCATTCACTAAGTATCCGCACATAGTTCTCTGCTGGCGTTTCATAACCCCTGACAGAAGTCTTAAACTCACTACCAACCAATTTACCCGAACCACAATACCGATTAAATTCATTCACGAATTGTGGCGTTTCCTCTTGAATACCTGTCTCTCTGAAAGCTTCCGCTAAAATAGAATCTAAGCCAAAGGGATCGCGTTCTGTGGAATGCTTGATTTGACTGCCATAAAATCCCAGTAATCCGCTGGTTTTGTGAACCTTGGGTGTATCCCAGAATTGGCTACGAATTAAATCATCTAAGCGCTGTCGCAACTGGTTGTTATACCAGGTTTCATCAATGCGATTGAAAATATAAAAGACGCGATCGCGAATTCCTGGATTATTGCGAATCGTCTCCAGCAGTTGCGTTTCCTCGGTTGTCATATCCCCGGCTAAGGCGGGTTTCAACACACAAACAACGGCGGAGGTTTCGGGATTTTCTATCTTGGTATAGGTTAACTGGGCATCTTGCTGAACAGGTGCATCAATTCCTGGCATATCAATTAAAACATTACCATCCTGTAACAAGGGATGATGGCAATAATATTCAATCCGCTTGAGAACCGCACTATTACTCCCCCGACGCGCATAACCCGCTGCTTCTTTGAGATTAGAAAAGTCAAACTGTTCCATCGAATACGTCGCATGGCTGGTAGAATGGATGCGATCGCGGTTTGCTAAAAACCCTGCCATTAGCAAGTCCAATGCCTTTGCTTGTTTGGCGCGTTCTGACTTACTTTCTCCGCATTCTTGTTGGATAATCTCTTGACATCCTTGACGTAAAGTGTTAATTTCATCAGACTGCTGAATATGATTCGCGGCTTTCGCGGCGGCGGATAATCCCAATTTCTGACATAATGCTACCGCCTGTTCTCGAATCTCTGCTTCACTCAAAAACGTCAGTACCACTCGTTCTTGATCTGTATCCGCATAAGCGATATAACATTCTGTACCTGTGGCGTGTCCCTCAGCGCTATAAAGCAGTTCCCGTTCCAATAGTGCGTTAATTAGCATCGATTTCCCCGCACTAAATGCACCCGCAAAGACAATCTCAAATGTGGGAGAAATGGCTTTTTGTAGAGAGGCTTGCACAGCGGTGATATCCTGAGATGCGCGTAATGATGGCTCTTGATGTAGTAATTGCAGAAGACTGTCTACTTGGGTTTGCAGGTTCTCACATTGAGTTGGTGTGGATGTCATGATGGTAGCGATTGAGCGAAAAAGTGTTTAGTTTGATTGTATCGCCAGTTTAATTTAGAACTTACGTATTGACAAAGTGGACAGAATATGTATGAAAAGCAATCTTATCTGATCCCATGGTGATCTATTCTGCGATTGAGACAACAAACTGGGAAGATACAATCGCACCTTTGTACTAAACTAGAAGCAGCAACGCTAGGCTATTCCATGACCAATATAGATGGTGAAACTGATGAAGACAAACAAATAGCCAGACTAAAAATCCATCGGGATTTAATTGGATGGATTATCAAGGAACTTAGACAAGAAGGTATCCTTGCTGAGAGAACAGTTGGAGGAAACCCAGATGGAGATATTTTAATTGTCAATCAAGATCATGTTCCACGAGTTAAAGAAATAATACGCCAAATGCAAAGGCGATTTAATCCTTAAGTTACACCAAGGAGAATATAGCCACGGAAGAATCCTACATTGAAGTTAAAGCCCATAAATCAAAACGTATCGATTCTGCCCTAGCCAGGAAATTAATTTCTAAAGAAACCGTTATCGGCGTTATCACTACCGGAAAAATAACTCAACCGGCTAAACAGTTATTAGATTCAGCAGATATAGCATGGGTAGAAAATTTTCCAGAAACAGAATTGACCAACTCTGATGATACGGAGAATAGATGATCATGTTAGATATTATTTTCTACTCAGCCAACAATCAAGAAACCAACTATATAGAATTATCAGAAAATATTTATGAATGGTTGGCTAAATCAAAATTTTCTAAGATTGGAAAATCACTAGAAACAAAAATTAAAATAGATGGAGAAGAAGAAAGTTTACCTTTGGTGCCGTTAGATCAAGAAAATCGCCGCAAACTTAGACTATTTTTCCTTGAGGCGATTGCTAATGAAAGTGATATCATCCTAACTCAGCTTGAAACCTATGATTCAAAAACCGCCTATCAACAGGCAATTTATCGCTTAAGGAAACTCCAAGAGTTACGTAAGTGTGTAGAAAACGAAAACTATCAGTATCTTCAGCGCGTCTAATTGATAACTTTTGAACTTACAGTGCTTTTCAATTATAGTGAAGTACACAGACAGATCCCCGACAACTCCTACGAAGTCGGGGATCTTGCTTGAGGCTGTACCTCATCAGGATTTGGTATAAGTATCCAAGTTATTCCTCAGGATGATAAACCCGATCCGGTGTATGATCGGAATTAATTTCAATGACTAAATCCACCCAATCTGGATTGTGAATTAATGGTGTAATAAATAATTCTGGATGCAATGCTTTCCAAAAATACTTGACAAATTCATGAATTTCTGAATCACTCATCCCCGATTTGCCCGTCGCGATCATTTCCGCCTCCGCCTGACGCCGCCACTGCAAACTTAGGCGATAATCAATGGGGTAAAGTACGATTAAATGGTCTAAGCGTTCCCACAAAGGTAAATAGGCTTTAAGTCGTTCATTCATATCCCTTGCAAACGCGCGATCGCTCTCTGTTTCAATAGGTGCTGGAGTCGCCCCCGAAAACACAGTCGCCGCCACGGGACGCACCCCGACAAACCAGCCTTCAAACAACACAATATCCGCCTTTTGTACAGGTTCAAAATCCGTGCGATCGCCTGCACCTTGCCACGCGGATTTATCAAAGCGAGGAACGAGAATAGAGTCTGAGGAATTCTGCGATCGCAACTCATCTAATACCTGCACTCCCAACTCCACATCATGGGTTCCTGGTGGACCCCGCCAAATCAGACGCGGATCGTGTTCTCGCAGTTGCTGTCGTTCTTGATAGGTTTTATAAAGGTCATCAATGGAAAGGCTAAGGGTGCGATATTCTAACTGGGCTAAAATTAATTTTAATACAACCGCCAATGTAGTTTTTCCCGTTCCCTGTCCGCCTAATATTCCCTGAATCAGTGGACGCCCTAACTGTTTTCGAGAATCCGCCAACTGTATTGCCAACGGAATCCATAATCGCCACAGAGATAGGAGAATATTCGTTTGAATCGACTCTGACTGTTCTCCATTATCCTGAATTTTCTGGGCAAAGGAAGGTAAAGCCAGAACATCAGTATAGACAGAGAGAAGAAGACGCGATCGCGCCCGTAATTTTTCCGTTACGTTATCTGGCGTAATTCCAAACGCTTTCGCCCGTTCTGGCGGTGTTAATTCCGCTGTAACTAATTTTTGCCAAGCCGATGAATTAGGTGATTTTCCGGCGATCCATTGGTTAAGAATATCACCGAGGGAGGGAGACGGGGAAACGGGATGAGTCATAAGTCTTAGGGTAGGGACGGGTTTAGCCACAATTACAATTGTAGGGGCGGGTTTAGGAACTCAATTAACTTGTCACCGATAACCTATCAACAAAACCCGCCCTCCCTCACCGATAACGTATCAACAGAACCCGCCTTAGTAGGGGCGGGTTTAGGAACTCAATTAACTTGTCACCGATAACCTATCAACAAAACCCGCCCTCCCTCACCAATAACGTATCAACAAAATCCCCTCCCCCACCGATAGCCTATCAACAAAACCCCCCTCCCTTATCCCTCATCATCGTATTATATCGACACGTTATCCCGCTATCTGACCTAAACGTTTCAAAATACTAAAAACATTATATAATTCATTGCCACGATTGCGAATATCAAAAATATCAGACGTTCCGTACTGCGGGGGTTCACCTTTAACCAGCTTAATAAACATAAAGCTACCGCCGGAGGTAATCATCCCAAAAACAGGTTTTTCTGGGTGGGGAGTTGCTAGCATATAGGCAAGAATTTGGTCGAGTCCTGCTTCTACCGAATAAGCCACCTGTTTCGATTCAATCACACTCACCCAAAATTGCTCATTCAGAAGCAAAACGTCTATTCGTCCTTTAATGACTGAGCCACCATCTTCTGTAGCAATTTGTACAGATTTTTCTAGTTTAATGTGAAAAGGAGGCAAATAAAACTGCCCGACAAAAAGTAAAGGCGACAAAACAGCGATATTAACCGTGTTTTCTAATAAGGGCGGATAATTCCGCAAATTAATATAGCCAGCTTTTATCTGATCCAATAGCTGTTTTTCCTGGTTGGTCAGTTCAGGAAGGTTATCTTGCCACTCTCGAAAAAATTGCTCATCTTCAACGAGTTGAAGTCCATAGAGGGTGATCAGTTCCCGCAGGGTTATGTTTTCTGCTTGAATTGTTTGAACCATGAGTATGAATTATGAATGATAGGGGAGTTGGGGAAACTTGAAAAACATTTAGATTAGGGAATAATCGTCAAACCTGCCCCTACGCACAACTTAATCGGGGCGGGTTTAGTGACATCTGGGTGAGGTAAGAAACGATAATAGTCAAACCCGCCCCTACGCATAATTAAAAATTATATCTGACCTTATAACCTGACGAATGACAAATGACAAATGACAAATGACAAATGACAAATGACAAATGACAAATGACAAATGACACTATGAACCCAGTTTAAACGCTTCCAGAAACATGCTATAAACCAAACCAATTTTCAGCGCATTCACTGTTTCAAGGAACCATGACAAACGAGATGCTCTGCTCACAGAAGGCAAACGCTGGCGGTTTCTACCATAAACAATCCGGCTCACCGTTTCCGTGAAAATAATTAAAATCCCAGCCGCAATCACATCCCAATCAGCGGTTTGTCCGGCTGTCGTTGAGATAGCACTACCGAGGAAAACGCCTGACAGTAAACCCAGCAAAATTATGGACAGGCGTCGCCAGGGATTGGTAAACCACTGGGCTAACCTTGCCAAGATCACATCGACGAGAGTATTCAGACGAGTATTTTGCATCGATCAACCAGAAAGCAACCACACACAGACCTTAACCACTTAGCCTTTTGTGCAAAATAACACGGTTTTGGTCAAGCTTGTTTCAATGAGAGTAGGGGGCTGGCAATTCATTTTGTTAGCACCCCCCACAGACGCAGTGGTGCAGAGTCAATCCCCCCAAAACGAATGAAACGACTAAACTATATGCTATATCCAGTATTTATCATCGTACTCCTCTTAGGTATGGCTGGACTGGGACTGGGATTATTTGAGTTCAAGGTTTGGATAGAACCCCAATCCTCAGATACAGCATCATTACCCTCGGTGAGCCAATCACCAGAGGTTGCTGAGGTGGAAACGGCTCAACCCTTATCACCAGCACTATCACCACTCTCTTCACCGTTACCCTCCCCAGAGGCTTCACCCTCTCCCCCCCTTGATCCCGTTGCACTAGCGGCGCAAAAAGGAGGGTTGCGAGTCAGCAATTCCACGGAACATCCGGTGCGGGTGGCGCTGCTAGAACGTCAAACGGATTCAAAGGCTGACGCCAAACCCGCCCACTGGGATTTTTCCCCTATGGAAGGCGGAAGCCAAGGGCTGATTCTTTCTCTTCCCCAAGATGATCTGATTTTGGGAAATGGGGATATTGTGGTGGCGTTTGCCCAAGATGGTTCTCGTTTGTATTGGGGACCTTATGTGATTGGAGAGACGCCTGTACCCGTCTGGAATCAAAAGACAGGCGAATGGGAGTTAGTCTTACAACCGTATTAGGTTTTGTAGAGACGTTGCATGCAACGTCTCTACACTGTTGGACAAGGAACTTGACGGGGTTGTCCCAGTCAGGGAAGGGGGACATTGCGATCGCGCTTCTGGCTAAATTAAGTTGGAGACGTTGAGAGTTAATGTTGCCCTTTCGTGACAAAGTAGTGGAAGTTGAATCTAAGGATAGGATCGCTCAACCAGTGACAAAGTGGTGGAATGTTTGGGAAAAGCATCCAACTCGTTTGTGGATGTACTCGGTTTTAGGGTTAGCGGCGATTTGCTGGGTGGCGTTTTTGTGGCACTTAGGCAGTACGGGTTTAGTGGATGAAACAGAACCGTTATTCGCGGAAGCCGCCCGCCAGATGACGGTGACAGGAGACTGGATTACGCCGTATTTTAACGAGGAGACTCGGTTTGATAAACCGCCCTTAGTCTACTGGTTGATGGCGATTGGTTATCACCTCATCGGCGTTAATGAATGGGCGGTACGACTTCCCTCGGCGATGAGTGCGATCGCGCTAACGGTTTTGGGCTTTTATACGCTACGCTATTTTGGTATTTCTCGTCCCCGTAGCCTGGTTGATGAAAATTTCTCTGAATTAGAAGACACCTCAAAACTCGTCAATCCAGAACGCCAGCGCTGGTTATCGGCGGCAATTGGGGCGACATTGATCGCATTGAATCCCATAACCTTAGTTTGGGCGCGGACTGGGGTTTCGGATATGCTACTCTCTGGCTGTATGGGAACCGCTCTTTTATCGTTCTTTATTGGCTATGTGCAAGGGGAAACCAGGAGACAGGAAGCGGGGGCGCAAGATAGCCGACACCGTAGAGAGGGAAAACCCCTCTTAGGATTTGCCTCCGGTTGGTATTTGGCATTTTATATATTAATTGCCTTAGCAATTCTTGCCAAAGGACCGGTGGGAATTGTCCTCCCTGGATTAATTATTGGCGCATTTTTGGTGTATCTGGGGAAGTTTTGGCAAGTGGTGCGGGAAATGCGCCTGTTTTGGGGATTGGGTATTATTGGTGTCCTGGCAATTCCCTGGTATGTGTTAGTTACCTTGGCGAATGGCGAAGATTACATCGAAAAGTTTTTTGGCTATCACAATATTGAACGCTTTGTCGGGGTGGTAAATCACCATTGGGCGCCATGGTATTTCTATTTTCTGGTTGTGTTAGTCGGGTTTGCCCCTTGGTCCTGTTATTTACCTTTAGCGATCGCCCGATTACGGTTTTGGCAGGTTAACCGATGGCGTTCGTCCCCTCGTGCCAGTCAGTTGGGTTTATTTGCCTTGTGTTGGTTTGCAGGGGTGTTTGGCTTCTTTACGATCGCTGTCACCAAACTTCCCAGTTATGTCTTACCCTTAATGCCTGCGGCGGCGATTTTGGTGGCATTATTAGCTAGTGATTTACTCACCTATCCCCGTCCTCAGCGTCTATGGGGGTTACGGTTGAGTGCTGGATTTAATGTGATTCTTCTTGGCGTCATCGCTGGGGCAATTTGGTATAGTCCTAATTTCATTGGCTATGATCCGGCGGCGCTGAACTTATCGGAAACCTTGCAAGCGTCAGGATTACCCTTACGGGGAGGTATCCTCTGGGGAATGGCTGCGGTAGCGGCGGTGATTGCCTTATGTAGGCGTCGAGGGTGGCGTTGGTTAGGAACGATTAATTTGGTGGCGTTTGTGGCGTTTATTATCCTCGTGGTTTCCCCGGCTGCTTTTCTGTTAGATCAGGAACGTCAGCTTCCCCTACGAGAATTATCTGCGATCGCGGCTGAGGTGAACCAACCGTCAGAAGAGTTAGTGATGATGGGGTTTGAAAAGCCCAGTGTCGTGTTTTATGCCGAGCGATCGGTTAATTATTTTGATGAAGAACATAAGTTTATTGCCTACATTGAGGACATCGCTAAAATTGAGCCTAATCCTCCTTCAACTCTGGTTTTAATTGAGTCTAAGCGATTTAATCGACTTAAAGAAGAATGGCTCAAACCTAGTGAATATACCATCATTGATAACAAAGGTGCTTATCATTTGATTCGAGTGACTAAACAAGTTATTGCCCATAAGCTTTAGCCTTCCGGGGGAATTATGTAACTGGACTTTGGACAAAAGAAAACGGGTTCGCCCACAATCTAATAATATTAGAGGGCGTAAGGGGAAGTTTTGACAAACTTGTTTGATCTGCCAAACAGCTTTTGTTGTTACAGCATTGCAATTATGGGCAATCATCAGGACATGAGATTAGTCCTTGAAACCTTTACCAGTGAGGAGGTTTCGAGCATTTTTGAACGAACCCAAATTTTGAGCGAGTGTTGAAAGCCTTATTGTACGGTCAGAGTTCAGAAAACGGCGCTAGTCCGCAGGTTGACGCGGACATGATAGAAGTTCAGAAAAATCCAGAGGCTACAATTACTACCATGTAATGATCTTAGTGGTCATTCCTCTATTGCCCGCCTTCCGCCTTCTTCACTCACGTAGCCCACTTCTGGATTAATGAAGCCCTTACATTGCTCTCACGGTCACGAAAATCCCCCCAATAGTCGCTTTTGTCTCCACTGTGGTGAGAAGCTAGATCAAGCAGACAATGGCAACAGGGAGTCGGGATTGGCTTTGGCGGGACGCTATCGGATTGTGCGGGAATTGGGACATGGGGGATTTGGACGCACTTATCTCGCCCAAGATTTGAATCGCTTCGGTGAAGCCTGTGTATTAAAGGAATTCGCCCCACAAGTGCAAGGGACGTTTGCCTTACAGAAAGCCTCAGAACTGTTTGAACGAGAAGCTGGAGTTCTCTATAAGCTGAAACATCCCCAAATCCCCGAATTTAGAGAACTGCTGCGGGTGAAGCAGCAGGGAGAAGGACGCCTGTTTTTAGTCCAAGACTATATTGCTGGACAAACCTGTCGCGCTATCTTAGAGGCACGTCGGAATCAGGGATTAGGGTTTAACGAAACCGAAGTTCTCAAACTATTACGCCAAATCTTACCAGTTTTGGACTATATCCACTCCCTAGGCGTGATTCATCGAGATATTTCCCCGGAGAATATTATTATTCGTCAAAAGGATGGATTGCCTGTACTGATTGACTTTGGTGGAGTTAAGCAAATCGCTGCTACGGTAGCCTCTCAGGTGATGGCATCATCCCCAGCTACAGCCACGCGCTTGGGTAAAGTGGGTTATGCACCCCACGAACAAATGCAAGGGGGGATTATTTCTGCCAGTAGCGATTTGTACGCTTTAGGGGCAACAGTCTTGGTGTTACTCACCGGGAAAGAACCCTCTGAACTCATCGATCCCCACACCTTAACCTGGGATCGTAGTAGGCACTTTAGTGCCACTCCTCTTAGCCCTACTCTCAGCCATATCCTCGAACAACTGCTGCAACCCCATCCCCGTAATCGCCCCCAAAGCGCGAATCAAGTCTCACAGATGCTGAATTCTCAGTCCCCCCCACAGGCATACTCTCCACCGCCGCCACCATCACCGCAGACTCAAGCAACTGTAGCGGTTTCACCGGGTCAAGTTACATCGGCGCCACCCTCCCCCCCTGCCCCTGTTGCCCAGAGGTCTGCGCCCAGTGGCAATAATAACGCCGCTTTAGGCTGGTTGGGGAAATTGATCCTAGTATTAGGGTTAATTCTAGCAGCCGGTGGCTTTGGCTGGTGGGCGGGTAATCTCTGGATTGACAGCCAACTGCAATCTGACCAACCCGATACTACGCCTACAGTAGAGGACTTTGAGAACCCAGTGATTTCACCAGAGGATGATGACGAACCTGAACCCTCCTCCGACTTTTCGCTGGAAGAACGACAACGCAAGCAAACCCTGCGACAACGACGGATGAACCTGGGGATCGATTATGACTTTTATGTCAGTTTAGTCGATGAAGCGTTTTGGAATGAGTATCCAGCACAACGGGGAGATCCATTAAGTACCGATCCAGACGATGCTAGGCTGCGAGAAGCCTGGGATAGAATCGCAGCAAATGTACTCACCCAGATCGAACAGCTTGATCTGAGTCGTCAAGCCAAGGCAGAATTAGGCAGTTATGATCAAACGGATCGCGATCGCTGGAAACGTCAAGTCAATCGTCTACGTGTCAGTAGTCGAGCATTATATGACATCGCCGATGCCCAGTTTTTCCGCGTCTTCCCCAAACAAGCAGGAGAAACTGGATCAGAATTTCTGGATCAACCCATGGGTCAAATCTGGCAAGCCACGGTTGCGGATACCGTCAAGGCGTTGCAATCCAGAGAAGCTTTAGAACGCATTGTCTTTGAACCGGGTGAGACTGGCACACAAATGAGTGGAACTCTGCAACCTGGAGAAGGAAAAGCCTTTACCGCCGAGTTAGCGGCAGATCAATTGATGGATGTGGATCTCTCCAGTGACGCCGACGCCTTATTCTCGATCTACAGTCCCACAGGCAATACAATCTTCCTGGAAGATTCGCGCCAGCGCACCTTTTCTGGGGAATTGCCGGAATCGGGGTTCTATGAGTTTGTGGTGGTATCTGAGGCGGATGAACCGATTGATTATCAACTAGATCTAACGGTGGAAAATCCACCCGAATCGGAATTCTAAGTTGAATGGCACTGACTTAAGGTTAATGGCACTGACTTAAGCCTTTTGGAATCGCCGGAACTCTTGCTATACCGTAGGTTAGGCACTGTCTATCAGCTTTAAGTTAGTACCATTCGGATTAAAAGTTTTAGTCCACTTTAGTGGACTTGAGCTTTTAGCCCGGAGTTTGAACTCCGGGCGGGTGTTTAAACTCATTCCGATTAATCAGGCTTAATTAAAATTGGGGGTTTAGCAAAGCAAGGAAAATTAACCACATCGACTGGTGTCTGCTTCGAGGGATTAATATAAGGATCAATTACACCCGCAATTTGTAACGCGGCGGCAATCAATTCTGAGCAAAATAGAGCGGAAAGATCCAGTTTATTTCCTAACCCTAACTTATTCAAAAGCATCAACCCTGCTTTTGCCGCTTGTAATGTAGCGAAAGGGCGGCGTTCATTATACGTTTGTCTCAGCCACATCTGCATTTTGAATAAGTTATCGGGGTCAATGGGTTCCTTTAAGGGTAGCCACCAGGCTTTGCCCTTATACATATCTAATCGTCGAGAAAGCCAATTAACTTGAACTCCTTTAATCGCTTTTCTACCTGTGGGATCTCGATCCGTCTGGGGGGCGGCTGATTCGATAATCAGGACACTTTTGCCAAATCCACCCCCCATTTCCACCTCAAGTACCATCGCAACATGGGAGTAGGGAGATTGAGTTACTAACTGATTCACGCGGGAAATGCAGATCCTGCCGGAGAAGGCAATCAAGTCTCCCGTTTTCATGCGATCGCGAACAAATTCGTATTCGTTAATGGCACTTGGTTCTCTCACCATCTGTTTCAAAACTTAGTTTTCTCAAATTTAACCGATTCCTTCTATAAGCGATGGAAATTAGAACCCCGACTTTTTCGAGTAGTCGGGGTTTTGCTAGAGTCTACACCTTAAACTTCTGAGTAATTCGCTTCATCGCCTCTTCCACATTTTCCCGACTATTAAACGCCGAAATTCGGAAATAGCCTTCACCCGCAGCGCCAAATCCGGAACCGGGTGTTCCGACAACATAACAGGTTTGCAGCAATTTATCGAAGAAATCCCAACTGGATAAACCATTGGGTGTCTTCACCCAAATATACGGTGCATGAACCCCACCATACACACTTAATCCCGCTTCCGTTAACTTCTGACGAATAATTTTGGCGTTTTCCAAATAAAAGCTAACTAACGCCTTCACCTGGGCTTTTCCGGCTTCTGAGTAAACCGCTTCCGCCCCCCGTTGGACAATATAAGACACCCCATTAAACTTGGTAGACTGGCGGCGGTTCCATAGCTTCCAAAGTTCTACATCTGAACCATCCGATGCTTTTGCAGTTAAGGTTTTAGGAACAACCGTCAACGCACAACGAGTTCCGGTAAATCCCGCATTCTTAGAAAAGGAACGAAACTCGATCGCACAATCTCGCGCTCCCTCAATTTCATAGATAGAATGGGGTAAACTCTCGTCGGTGATAAACGATTCGTAAGCCGCATCAAAGAAAATAATTGACCCATTGGCTTTGGCATAATCTACCCACGCC
This sequence comes from Coleofasciculus sp. E1-EBD-02, assembly GCF_040218245.1. Classification (NCBI taxonomy): domain Bacteria; kingdom Bacillati; phylum Cyanobacteriota; class Cyanophyceae; order Coleofasciculales; family Coleofasciculaceae; genus Coleofasciculus; species Coleofasciculus sp. E1-EBD-02. The sequence goes on from NZ_JAVJQN010000207.1 coordinate 20,966, forward strand.
TTCAGGTTTTCCTTAGTCGTGGTAGCGCCTGTGGGATTATTGGGGAAACACAGATAAATCAAATCCACCTTCTGAGAGGGAATCTCTGCGGTAAAATTATTCTCGGCACTAATCGGCAAATAGACTAATCCCTCAAATTCACCCTTCTCATTCACCTCTCCAGTATGTCCCGCCATCACATTCGTGTCCACGTAGACGGGATAAACGGGGTCAGTTACAGCAATTTTGTTATTTTTGCCGAAAATATCCAGAATATTGCCCGTATCGCACTTAGAACCGTCGGAGATGAAGATTTCCGATGCATCCACCTGACATCCCCGCGCATGGAAATCCTGGGCGGCTATTTTCTCCCGCAGCCAGGGATACCCTTGTTCGGGTCCATAGCCTCGGAAAGACTCCCGATTCCCCATATCTTCTACCGCCTGAATCATCGCCGTGCGACAGGCTTCGGGTAAGGGTTCGGTAACATCGCCAATTCCCAGTTTAATGATAGCGGCATCCGGGTTAGCTTCTGCAAAGGTATTCACCCGGCGGGCAATTTCGGGAAACAGGTAGCCTGCTTTGAGTTTCAGGTAGTTATCGTTGATGGTTGCCATAATCACTTGTGACGAACGCCGTAAACCAGCTTACTGCTAACTGTAGCGGAAAAGGCAACAGGCAACGGGGAATAAGTAGGTGGGGACAATTAAAGTTAACGGTGGGGATCGTCATTCGTCATTCGTCATTTGTCATTTGTCAGGGTTTAAGGCTTGTTAACATAACTTCAGAAGGTTGAGTTTATTTCCACCAACCTACTTACACAGTTAACAACGATAACTTGGTGGGTTACGGCGGATATCTAATTTAAGGATTTGTTTTCTCTATTGAATACCACCTAACCCACCCTACTGGCGTGGCACGTATAATTGGGTAGATTAGCTTGGGTTCGTAGTGGGGAACCTTAGCCCTATATTCTGTTATTCCACTGTTAGCAACAGTAACTTGGTGGATTACGGCGGATATCTAATTTAAGGATTTGTTTTTTCAATTGAATACCGCCTAACCCACCCTACTGGTGTTGCACGCATAATTGGGTAGATTAGCTTGGGTTCGTAGTGGGGAACCTTAGCCCTCTATTCTGTTATTCCACTGTTAGCAACGATAACTTGGTGGGTTACGGCGGATATCTAATTTAAGGATTTGTTTTTTCAATTGAATACCGCCTAACCCACCCTACTGGCGTGGCACGTATAATTGGGTAGATTAGCTTGGGTTCGTAGTCGGGAACCTTAGCCCTCTATTCTGTTATATCATGTCCGGTCAAACACCCCTAATAAAAATGCCTGAAACCCTTGTTATTACAGCATTGCAATTATGGGCAATCATTAGGACATGATATTATTCCACTGTTAGCAACAGTAACTTGGTGGGTTACGGCGGATATCTAATTCAAGGATTTGTTTTTTCAATTAAATACCACCTAACCCACCCTACTGGCGTGGCACGTATAATTGGGTAGATTAGCTTGGGTTCGTAGTGGGGAACCTTAGCCCTATATTCTATTATTCCACTGTTAGCAACGGTAACTTGGTGGGTTACGGCGGATATCTAATTTAAGGATTTGTTTTCTCTATTAAATACCACCTAACCCACCCTACTGGTGTGGCACGCATAATTGGGTAGATTAGCTTGGGTTCGTAGTGGGGAACCTTAGCCCTCTATTCTGTTATTCCACTGTTAGCAACGGTAACTTGGTGGGTTACGGCGGATATCTAATTCAAGGATTTGTTTTCTCTATTGAATACCGCCTAACCCACCCTACCGATTCTGGGTTATTTGGGTCTATAGGACGGCACATTTTCCCATGATGAAATAATACCGGAAACGACAAAAAAAGTCAAGCGCCAACGAATATTCATAAAACCTGAAATTTATCGATAAGCTATCTGAACCCCTGGCTTTCTGATTGAGTCCGTCTGATTCTGTCCTGATGTGAACACCTGACGGTTTTGCACTAAAATAAACGCGGCTACGGCAATTAAAAAATAACCAAAGGCTTTCTGTAATTGTTGGGCTTTGACATACTGTGCTAAATATGCACCAACTATAATTCCCACACTCGCCGCCACAATAAATGAACCCATTAATCCCCAATCTAGGGGAACCTGTCCCAAATATCCTAGAAATCCAGCCACCGAGTTACAGGCAATAATTAATAATGACGTTCCTACCGCTTCCTTCATCGGCGTATTTCCTAATAATACCAATGCCGGAACGATCGCGAATCCACCGCCAACCCCAACTAAACCCGTCAATACACCCACACCTAACCCTTCAGTTAGCATCCACACCCAACAATATTTACACACGGGTTGAGGATAATACTGCAAGTCGTTATCCGGTTTCGTCGGTTTACTGCTTTTGCGGATCATGAATCCCGCCGCAATAATCATCATTACTGCAAACAGCAGAAGCTGGACTGTTCCGCTGACAAAAAAGGCTAACTTTGCCCCAAAATATGCGCCCAACATCGTCGCCGCGCCGAACATAAACGCCTTTTTGAAATTCAGATTCCCTCGTCGCCAGTGAGGAATAACTCCAATCAGGCTAACGGTTCCCACGATAACCAATGTCATCGCGATCGCGCTTTTTGCTTCCACCCCCATCACATACACTAAAATAGGCAAGGCTAGCACCGAACCGCCGCCCCCCATTAACCCCAAACTAATGCCAATTCCGGCGGCAAGAATTAACCCAATTATCCAAGTAGTCATTTGTTATTTGTCCTTGGTCATTTGTCATTTGTCATTCGTTAATTAATCATTCCCTTATCCTTCCCCAGTTTCATCATATCTACGAAGTAATAGGGTGGGCAATGCCCACCAAGCTTAAATCAATGACCTATCACATTTAAACTCGTTGGTTGTAAGGTAACTTTGCTAGTAACATCCCCATGGCACAAGTGCCACTGACGCCAGCAAACACTAATCCCGCACCAACAAAACCACTCAAGATTAAAAACCAAGGCGAGACAAACGCACCCAGTACAGTTCCCGTAAACACTAATGTACCTGCCACAATTTGCACTTGTCGGAATAAACTAATGGGCGCATTTTTGTTGACTTGAGTCTGATATCCTGCGGATTTCCAGGTTGGTAATCCACCTTGAAGATGATTTACCGATTCAAATCCAGAGTCGAAGAGTTTTTGGGCGGCTTGTTTTGAGCGATTCCCGCTTTGACAGTATAATACAACCTGTTGATCGGTTTCTGGTTTAACATCGACGGGATTCAGGTTAGACAGGGGCATTAATTTTGCCCCAGGAATATGTTCGCTGGCATATTCGCCCGGTTCCCGCACGTCAATCAGCATTACTTGTTGATGATCCAGCCATTGTTTTAACGTTTGGGCGTCTATTTCTTGGAGGTTATTGGCATTAGCTAAAACCATGAGTTTTTCTCCTTATCTATATGCAGAACTTGTCTAAGTGAATGTATTGGTGTAGATGTTTACAGGAATCCCTTTTCTTTTAGGTGTTCACCGCTACTTTGCCACAGCGTTCATTAGCGGGAACTGCTTCCATTATCTTTTTCGGATTAGGAAGATTTAAGTTATTCATCAATTCGATAAAGCTGGCGCGATCGCGATTCGCTAATCGGGGATTCCATTGCTGTTCTTCGCCAATCGTGGATACGGTATGTCCGTGATAATCATGTCCGGGATAAACCAGCGTCTCATCGGGCAGATTAAATAACTTTTGAGTTATAGAATGAAATAGTGTGCTTGCATCACCGCCTTGGAAATCAGTTCGACCGCATCCGCGAATTAACAGCGAATCTCCCGTGAGGACGCGATCGCGATTCACTAAATAGGCGTTATGACTATCGGTATGACCCGGTGTGGCGATCGCAACAATCTCAACTGAACCCACCCTTAACACCTCACCATCCGCCAGAAAGCGGTCAGCACAAGCAGCCGAGGCATTTTGAGGAACCACACCCTGACAGTGAGTCAACTCGCGCAATCGCGCTGTTCCGGTGACGTGATCGGCGTGAATATGCGTTTCTAGGCAATACTGTAGAGTTAATCCCAACTCATCGAGGAGTTTGCGATCGCGATCAACCTGTTCTTTCACTGGATCGACTAGAATCGCCGCTTTTGTAGCTAAATCAGCGATGAGATAGGTATAGGTGCTGGTTTCACTGTCAAATAGTTGACGAAATAACATCGGCTCATCTCCCTTGGGCTGCTTTGTGTTGTTTGTTTACTAAATTACTATTTAGTTATATTTAACCTACCTCACACTAGACCCACCTGTCAAGAGGGAAGCAGGGGAAGCAGGGGAAGCAGGGGAAGCGGGGGGAGATGGGGGAGATGAGGGAGATGAGGGAGATGAGGGAGATGAGGGAGATGAGGGAGATGAGGGAGATGAGGGAGATGAGGAAGAGTTAGTTAGTCATCAAGGAACAATTTGTAGGGGCGGGTTTAGGGACTAAAATCGGCTACTCAGAACTAACTGAAAAACAAAACCCGCCCTACCTCACCAATAAATGAACAGCAACATCCGCCCCCCTACCAATAAATGAACTAGGAAAGTAGTTCAAGATTGGGGGAAGGGCGGGTTTTGGATGAAATGTAGTGATTTCTCCGTTACGTGAGTTCTTCAACCCGCCCCTACATTTGGATTTGCTGGTGAGGAATCCTCGTGCGTTGACACCGGGGAGGATCTAAAATAAACAAAAGTAGAGTCAGGAGCCAGTTTACTGGAAGTCGCCTATCGAAACGATCTACGGCAATCTTGTCGGTTTAAAGCCTAGCCAGCTTAAACAACTGCAACGCCTCTATCACCAGCGCTTACCAGGCGATCGCTTGACCACACCGGAATTTGCCCAACGGTTAGCCGCGATTAGCGCTGATATCAAACAGCCCTTATGTACTTACCTGAATCGTCGAGGACAGGTGATTCGAGTGGGAGTGGGAACCCCAACGCAAACCAAAATCCCACCCTTGGAGTTACCCCGCTATGGTGCAGAACGGTTGTGTGGGATTCGCTGTATCGCCACTCAACTCAAATCCCATACCCCGCGTAACGCTGACTTAACCGCCATGGCGATTCAGCGCTTGGATGCGTTAGTCATGCTAACCGTGAGTGAGTCAGGATTTGAACGGCGGGGGGGAGGCGCAACCGGATATGTGAACGAAACCTATTTAGCCCACCTGATTCCTGTTACTCAGTCATCGAAACAAGACACCGAGGGTCAACCGAGTTGGCATTTATCCCCAGCATTAAGTTTAGATCTGTTGACTAAACAAGATTTCTTTGATTTAGTCGAAGGACTTGAAGCCGAATTTCGCCGCGAATTCATTGCTCAACATGTCGATGTTGATCAAGATCGGGTGTTGATTGTCGGGTTAATGACAGGGAATATGAGTAAGGGACAGTTTGAAGACGGGTTAGCCGAAATTGCCCGACTGGTGCAAACCGCCGGAGGGGAAGTATTACAGACGATGCGACAGAGGCGATCGCAACCCCATCCTCAAACCGTTGTCGGCGCGGGAAAAGTGCAGGAAATTGCCCTGACGGTGCAGACATTAGGGGCGAATCTAGTCGTATTTGACCGCGACTTATCCCCCGCCCAAGTCCGTAACTTAGAAGCCCAAACCGGGGTACGAGTCGTCGATCGCACGGAAGTCATATTAGACATTTTCGCCCAACGCGCCCAATCCCGTGCCGGGAAATTACAAGTCGAATTAGCCCAATTAGAATATATGCTGCCGCGCCTCACGGGTCGAGGTCAAGCCATGTCTCGGTTAGGCGGTGGAATTGGCACTCGTGGACCCGGAGAAACCAAACTGGAAACCGAACGCCGTGCAATTCAGCGCCGAATTGCCCGATTGCAACAAGAGGTAAACCAGTTGCAGGCACATCGATCGCGGATGCGACAACGACGCCAAAAACAAGATGTACCAACGATTTCTGTTGTGGGTTATACAAATGCAGGCAAATCGACGTTGTTAAATACATTAACGAATGCCGAAGTCTACACCGCTGATCAATTGTTTGCCACCCTTGACCCCACTACCCGACGTTTACCGATTACTTATGCGGAGACGGGGGAAGCGATTACGGTTCTGCTAACCGATACCGTGGGATTCATTCACGAATTACCACCCCCCCTCGTCGATTCCTTCCGCGCCACGTTAGAAGAGGTGACAGAAGCCGATGCGTTAATTCATCTGGTGGATTTATCCCATCCGGCGTGGCAAAATCATATTCGTTCAGTCATGTCCATTTTGGCAGATATGCCCGTGACACCGGGACCGATTCTAGTGGTATTTAACAAGATTGACGAAGTAGACAGTGAAGCCCTAGTCTTAGCCCAAGACGAATTTCCCCAAGGGATATTTATTTCAGCTAGCAAACGGTTAGGACTAGAAACGCTGCGGCAAAAAATAGCCCAGTTAGTGGATTATGCGATCGCACCGCAAATGTAGATGAGGGAGATGGGGGAGATTGTGTAGGGGCGGGTTTCACTACTATCTTTTTGGTTACACCCAGATGTAAATAAACCCGCCCCGACTTCACGTAATGACGAATGACGAATGACCAATGATAAATGACCAATGACCAATGACCAATGACCAATGACACAATATAATTTTACAATTATCGGTGGCGGAATAGTTGGCTTGTCTACGGCATTAGCAATCGGACAACGCTACCCTGACTGTAAGATTTTAGTCCTGGAAAAAGAGAACCGTTGGGCATATCATCAGACGGGCAATAATAGTGGTGTTATTCATTCGGGGATTTATTATAAACCAGGCAGTTTTAAAGCAAAATTTGCCCGTGAAGGGAATCTGTCTATGGTCAAATTTTGCCAGGAACATGGGATTCCTCATGATGTTTGTGGCAAAGTGATTGTGGCGACAGAATCTGAGGAACTACCGTTGCTGGATAGTCTCTATCAACGGGGATTAGAAAATGGGTTAACAGTGAAGCGAATTAGTCCGGAAGAGGTGGCAGAAATTGAACCTCATGTCCGTTCGGTTGGTGGAATTCGCGTGACGGCGACGGGGATTGTCGATTATCGGCAAGTGTGTGAAAAGTATGTGGAATTAATTAGCGCCCAAGGGGGAGAACTGCGATTAAATACCACGGTGCAAAATCTGCGGGAAACGCCTGACGGTTTAGTCGTCGAAACCAATCAAGGAGAATTTGAAACGGGGATGGCGATTAACTGTGCCGGATTGCAGAGCGATCGCGTGGTGAAATTGGGTCAGATGCAGCCTCCAGCTAAGATTATACCGTTTCGGGGGGAATATTACGAATTGAAGCCGGAGAAGCGATATCTGGTGAAACATCTGATTTATCCGGTTCCGAATCCGAATTTCCCCTTCTTAGGCGTCCATTTTACCCGGATGATTGATGGTGGGATTCATGCGGGTCCAAATGCGGTGCTGAGTTTTAAGCGAGAAGGGTATAAAAAGACTGATTTTGACTGGGGAGATTTTGTAGAGATTATCACGTTTCCAGGGTGTTGGAAATTGGCACAAAGCTATTGGAAAATTGGCGTGGACGAAATCATTCGTTCCTTTAGTAAAGCTGCATTTGTTCGCAGTTTGCAACGGCTGATTCCGGAGATTCAATCTGATGATTTAAGTCCCACTCATGCAGGCGTTCGCGCCCAAGCCTTGATGGAGAATGGTCAATTAGTGGATGATTTTCTGATTGTCGAAGGACATAAAACGCTGCATGTCTGTAATGCGCCCTCTCCAGCGGCTACCGCTTCCCTGGAAATTGGACGTGCGATCGCGGATCGGGTTAAGTTTTAAGTGTAGTGGCGTGGCAATTTGATGAATTAGAACCGTAGGGGCGCACTGACGTGCGCCCTTTTACCCACCAATGTGCGCCCGATTCCATGGTAAAATCTCTTCCACAATGTTAGCTATGCTATGCCAATATCGTTCAATAATTAACTTCAAACAAAGAATAAAAAGATTTGCACACCATTTTAAATTATTGTAACATTACTCTCCATTCTTGTCGTCAATGTAGGTTAATATCAGAGACAAGAGGAAGCTAAAAATTTGAAGATCTAGGTCAATTGTCGTAAACCGTTCAGGACTCAATCAAATAGACCAACCTGACCAATGGCAAACCTGAATAATACAGCGCTTTGCGCTGTAATAAAGTACAGTAAATAAAAGTCCCCCTTTTTAAGGGGGATTTAGGGGGATCGACAATGTACCGCATAGCAGAGCAAACTGCTGTATCTCCAAGTTCTGGAATGGATAGATATAGAGTGTATCGTTGAACACACCTTATTGAGTTAGGCGAGTCATGACAAATAAGCTCTCACTTCTGAGTCAGTATGTCCGATCACTCACACCATTGACAGCTCTTGCTGTTGCTGTAGAAATCAGTTTTGGCGCCACCGCCGCACAAGCCCTACAATTTAACTTTAGTCCGTCTTCAGGGACATCTCAACAGGCGATTGATGGATTCACAGCGGCTGGAGATCTTTGGTCTGATCAATTCACTGATGATATTACCGTCAACATTGACATTGGTTTTGAGTCGCTGGGTTCTGGCATTTTAGGTCAGGCGAGTAGTAATACAGTGGGGAGTCGCTACTCTACTGTTCGCAATGCCTTAAGTAATGACCGATTATCTACGGATGATAATACGGCGGTCGCCAATTTGCAAACCGGTTCGTTTCTTGATTTTCTGACGACCGATCCATTTTCGGGTAATACGATCAGGGATAATAATTCCAGCGCCAATAATTATTATCTGGGTATTAATCGGGCAAATGCCAAAGCCCTCGACTTACTCAGTGGGAACAATAGCTCGACTGATGCAACAATTAAATTCAATAGTGACTTCAATTTCGACTTTAATCCCGATAATGGAATTAGCAGCAATGCTTTTGATTTCGTGGGAATAGCGGCTCATGAAATCGGTCATGCATTGGGGTTTGTCAGCGGTGTGGATATTGTAGACTATTATTCCAAAGATGGACCAGGCGCTCCGTTATCACTTGATCCCTACAGAATCTTCAGTCCACTGGATCTGTTTCGCTACTCTGAAAATAGTGCCAACCAGGGTATTCTGGACTTAGCCGCCGGAAGCAAGGCGTATTTTTCCATTGATGGAGGGGATACAAACCTGGGTTTATTTTCCACGGGTAGCTATAACGGAGATGGACGCCAAGCTAGTCACTGGAAGGATAACCGCAGTTTGGGAATCATGGACCCGACAGCAGCACGCGGCGAACGTTTAAGTATTAGTGACTTGGATTTGCAAGCCTTTGATGTTATTGGTTGGAATCTGACAGGTAATAGCAGCAATAGTACAGGTTCAGCGAATAGTCTTCTGAGTACATCCACGGATAACCCGGGTTCCGATATGGAGAATTTTGCCGTGGCTAATTATTTGACGAGTGCAGATGATGCAACCTCAGTACCTGAACCTACCTCTGTGGTTGGGTTAATCGCGCTGGGTGTAGGATTCGGGTTACAACGGTGTTGGCGCGATAGTCGTTAACTGTAGCGTTTTCCCCAGTAGGGGCGATCCGCTGTATCCAATTCACATCACCCAACCCTTAATTTTATCGGGTCGCCCTGTATCAAGTATTGAGAATTATTTGACACCACCTACCTTTGGACAAGGGCGAGTCGAGACAGGTTAATTCTGACACCGCCTACGATGTGCAGCGACTCGCCCCTACAGAAGGAAACTTAACAAAATCTAGGGCTAAAGCCCTTACTACGAACGAAGGAACGAAATGACTGCTTATGTCACTAAATACCGCTTCAGAAAATGTTCTAGGGATTCCATTTGTAAATTGTAGACCGACTCAATTTCAGTAATTTGTTCTGTCGTACAGAAAAACTCATTCGTGATTAAGGTTCGCAGTGTATTTAAGCCATTGCTAATTTTGGGATTAACCAACTCTAACGCCGTTTTTACCCCATCAAAGACAAATAAGGGCGGATTAATAATAATGGGGTCTCGATTAAACACACGACCAAAAATATGAGGGATATCTTCCCGTTGAAGAATATCGGGTCCTCCTACCGGAAAAATTTGATTGTGTGCGGCTTCAATGCTAATCGAATCAACGGCAATTTTGGCTAAATCATCGGTACTCACAATAGATGAGCGATGTTTGGGATTCCCGTTGAGCAAATAAACCCCCGTTTCCCGAAATCGTTCCGCTAGTGGTAAAAGATTAGAGGCAAAACCAGAGGGGCGAAGAATTGTATAGGTGATATCACTCCTTTGTAAATACTTTTCCGTGGCTCGTTTCGCCTTAAACACGGGTGCATTTTCATACTCTCGTTCTGCACCTAATACTGAACTATAGACAAATTGCTTAATTCCCAGCACTTTTGCCTGATCAATCAGTTCTCGATTGGCGCGATAATCGATGGCTTGAGCATTCCCTCCAGACCCATGAGCGCTAATAATATAATCAACTCCCTGACAGGCTTTTTCGATGTCTCTATCGTCGCGCAAATCGCCAACAAATATTTCCGCGCCTCGGTTTTCTAATTCCTTGTAATTTGACGATAACCGGACAAATGCCCGCACAGGTAATTCCTGTTCCCGTAACACCCGGATAATCCGGCGTCCTAATCCTCCAGTAGCGCCTGTTACTAAATACATAAAAACCTCTTTTGCTTATTTTATGGGTTAAGATAAAGGGCGACCCGATCAAATTGAGTGGATTGGAGTTGTTCATTGATGCAAGCGGGTCGCCCCTACAGATTTCCCCTTTTTGCCATTCATAACCCGCGATCGCACGAGAATCTCCTAACTCTCAAACTCAACAATCACTGGTGCATGATCGCTCGGTTTCTCCAGGGTTCTGGGTTCTACATCAATCCTACAACGGGTTGCAGCTTCATAGAGCTTTGGCGTGAGATAATGATGGTCAATCCGCCAACCTCGGTTACGGCTAAACCCACCATGGCGATAATCCCACCAGCTAAAATGACCCCCGTCTTGAGTAAACTTGCGAAATGCATCCCCTAACCCTAGCGCCAACACCTCCTCTAAGGCTTGGCGTTCTGCTGGCGATGCCATAATATGCTTGTCTTTATTTTTGGGATTATGAATATCTCGGTCATCGGGCGCAATGTTAAAGTCCCCACAGATACAGAGTTCATGGGATTGAGTATCTAAGAGCGATCGCACATACTCCTGTAACAGTTTTAACCAGCGCAATTTATACTCATACTTCTCACTTCCCACCTCAGCACCATTGGGAACATAGAGATTAATAATTCGGATGCCATCCAGGATACCTGTAATTACCCGCTTTTGCTCATCCAATTCTCCCACCTCCTCTGGCGTCAACACTCCCGTAAACCCCATACTCACTGCTTCTAAAGGTTTACGGCTAAACAACGCCACCCCGTTATAGGATTTTTGCCCGGACACATAGAGATGATAGCCTAAGTCTTCAAAGGGCGATCGCGGAAATTGTTCATCAACGACTTTGGTTTCCTGCAAACACAGCACATCCACAGGATTGTCTGTTAACCACTGACAGACATGATCTTGGCGGGTGCGAATTGAGTTGACATTCCAGGTAGCGATTTTCATATTAATTCTATAATCTTTTCAATTTTACGGCTTTTGTCTCTCCTTGACAGACCCAAGCGCCCCAGAAGTAAGGATGGGCGAGGGGTTGATCGGTTTCACTCAATTGTCGAGTCTGGGGTAATGCTTTCTCTAATTCCGCTAAGATGCTACGACCGAATTCAGATTCCTGTAACTGTTGAACCGTAATTGTGCGAATATAATCTTGAGCCTCTTTTAATGCCACACGTCGTCCTATACCCTGACGCAGATTGGATAAGAAGCGATTCATCAACAAAGCCGTCGCGCGATCGGGAACTGACCAAAGGCTCATGATTAAGGTTTTGGTTCCGGCTATGGCAAAGGCGCGACGCAAGCCGAACACTCCTTCACCGAGTTTGACATCCCCGATTCCAGTTTGGCAGGCGGAGAGGATAGCGAGTTCGGTTTCCCAGAGATCAAGGGCGGCGATGTCTTGGGCGAATACCATGCCTTTTTCAGCGGCGGCGGGTAAGGGTTTGCCTGCTAGCCAACGGTTCGCGCCCGCAAAGGCGAGGGCGGAACGTAACATTGGGTCTTCGGGATCGGAGGTTGAGGGGGTTTGGGGGGATTGAATGATTGCCTTAATTTGGGGAATGAGGGTTCGCAACTTGTGAGCAGGATTGGGGTTTCCTTGTTTGGTGAAGATGGTGGCGGCTGTTTCGATTTTCTCTAGTAATGTCTCGTTGAGCAGCTTGTGGTTATGGTATAAGATAGTCGCTTCTTGTCCATTGGGGCAAGTGAGTAGGGCTAAGATTAAATTGTCATAGTCTGGCTGTTGCATGGATTTGGAGAAATAGCCGTGGGTGGCGATTAATAGGAGTTCTGGGGATTGGCAATGGGTGAGGTGAGAGGCGAGGGCGTCTTTGCCAAAGTAGGGGGGGATGTTGAAGCGTTGGGCGATGCTTTCTCCCAGGCGGCGGGTGCCTTCGGCGCGTTGGAATGGGGAATTGGTTAGGGTTTGTAGGAGAGTGGCGATTGAGTTCTGTTCATTAGGGGAGACAGAGGGCGGGTTTTGTTGAGAGGTTGGCGGTGTTGAGGCTATGTTATCGGCTAAACCCGCCCCTACAGGTGTTTCGATGGCTATGTTATCGGTTAAACCCGCTTCTACAGGTGCTACGAGGTCAAAATCGGGGTCAGCAATAATTAAGGGGGGAGAGGATGGGCGATTGGTTTGAATTTTAGAGCGCAAGATATCTCGCCCACCGCTCAGATAACTGATGGCGTACTCGTCTCTTAGCAGAGTTTCTCCTGTCTCATCACTAGGGAGAAGGTCAAAGGGTAACAGGTTTAAATCCCCATCGGGGGCGAGGAATAGGGGTTGGTTGGGCTGCAAGTAGGGGCGAAGGGGGGCAAAAATTCGATGCTGTAATTCTATGCCGTTGATGGGTTGGGGTTGTTCGTCTGCTTCGTCTTCCTCGTCCTCTCCTCCCATGTCTAGAGATTGCACCGCTTTTACCTTATCAGAGACATCACGGCGAAAGTCCTGTATCAGTTGGTCAATTTCTTGGGCTGCGCCTAAGTATCGCATCTGCACGTTATCGGGTTGTCCGGCGGGTAGGATAAATGCTAGATAACGGGCGGGTTTAACTTGAGAAGTGTAAAAATCAAAGACATTAAAACAGACAAACTCGATTAAACTGCTACCTTCAGGTAGTGCTAAGGCGACGGTGTGACAGTCAATTTGTTGGTCTTGGAGTTGGATTTCTGGGACTTGGGCGGTCAGTTGTTTCTGTAGTTGGTTCTGTTCCCTTTGCAGTTGGGGAATCAGGTCAGGTCGAGGTTCGTGATAGATATAGTGGATAATCTGGTCGCTGAGTTGTCGCAGTTTCGTAAACTCCGATTGCAGATGGGGATAACGCCCACTATGGATGGCTTGATTGAGGGCGGCGGAAGCGGCGGCGGTGAGGCATTTGCGCTGGAGGATTAAATCGAGTGCGGCTTGGATGGCGTGGGGAGAGTTGGGGAAATACTTATAGATGAGAGAGAGGAATACATCGAAATTATGTCTGACCGTTTGCAGGAAAGCAAGGCGATCGCTTTCCGAACTGTAGGTAAAGGCTTGGTAAATTAAACGGTTCTCGATTGCCATTGCCTGTTTCATGTAGTCTAGCGCTTGATCATAGCGCTGGGTGGCAGCGAATAATGAGGCTAAATTATTGAGATTGATGGCAATATCAGGATGATTGCTAGTAAATAGTTGTTGACTCATTGCCAAGGCTTGCTGATAAAAGGATTCCGCTTCGCCTAGTTTTCCCTGTAATTCGTAGAGATGAGCTAAATTATTCAGACTTCTAGCCATATAAGGATGGTTACCAACAAACAGGCGCTGATTCATTGCTAAAGCTTGCTGATAAAAAGATTCTGCTTTGGCTAGTCTTCCCTGTGATTGATAAAGATAAGCTAAATTATTCAGACTTGTAACTATATCAGGATGGTCATTAGCAAACAGGTGCTGCCTCATTGTGAAGGCTTGCTGTAACAGGGGTTCCGCTTCGGCTAGTCTTCCCTGAGATTGGTAAAGATAAGCTAAATTATGCAGACTTTGTGCCACATTTGGATGGTCATCAGCAAACAAGCGCTGTGTTATTGCCAGGGCTTGCTTTAACAAGGTTTCTGCTTCGGCTAATTTTCCTTGGGATTTGTAGAGTAAAGCTAAATTATTTAAACTTTGTGCCACATCAGGATGGTCATCAGCAAATAAGCGCTGTCTCATGGCTAGGGCTTTCTGATATAAGGGTTCCGCTTCCGCTAATTTTCCCTGAGCATGGTAAATATAAGCTAAATTATTCAAACTTTGTGCCACATCAGGATGGTCATCAGCAAATAAGCGCTGATTCATTGCCAGAGCTTGCTGAAACAAGGGTTCCGCTTCCGCTAATTTTCCCTGAGCATGGTAAATATAAGCTAAATTATTCAAACTTTGTGCCACATTTGGATGGTCATCAGCAAATAAGCGCTGTCTCATGCCTAGGGCTTGCTGATACAAAGGTTCTGCTTCTACGAATTTTCCTTGAACATTGTAAATAGAAGCTAAATTATTCAGACTCGTGGCAACATTGGGATGATTACTGACAAACAGGCGCTTATTTATTGCCAGGGCTTGTTTTAACAAGGGTTCTGCTTCTACAAATTTTCCCTGAGATTTGTAGAGTCCGGCTAAATTATTCAGACTTGTAGCTATATCAAAATGGTCATTAGCAAACAGACGCTGTCTCATTGCCAAGGCTTGCTGATACAAGGGTTCTGTTTCGGCAAATTTTCCCTGAGCATTGTAGAGATAAGCTAAATTATTCAGACTTGTAGCCACCTTGGGATGATCATCGACAAACAGACGCTGATTCATTGCCAGGGCTTGTTTTAACAAGGATTCTGCTTCCCCTAGTTTTCCCTGAGATTTGTAGAGTGCGGCTAAATTATTCAGACTTATCGCCACATCAGGATGGTCATCAGCAAACAAGCGCTGTCTCATGGCTAGGGCTTTTTGATATAAGGATTCCGCTTCGGCAAATTTTCCCTGAGCATTGTAGAGACAAGCTAAATTATTCAGAGTCGCAGCCACATTGGTATGGTCATTTCCCCACAGTTTTTGGGCTAATGCCAATCCCGCTTCAGCTAGACTCACGGCTTGAGCAAATTGACCTTGATTATAGAGTTGGAGAACTTGCTGATTTAGTTGTCTACAGCGTAATATCTGCTTGAGTCTCACGAATCTTATTACTAATGTTCGCAATCTATTCAAAACTCTCATTGTCTACTCTTTTTAATGATGTGATTGATTCTTCTAGTTTCCCGATTTCAATTTCCGTAGTTGTCGAGTGTGTTAGTGAAGGGTAACGTATCCTTAAAGGCTTTGGTGGGTTACGGCGGATTGTTCCGTTTCCGGTTATGTGCCATAGTTTTGTTCCCGCCTAACCCACCCTACCGATACCGAGACTTAGGAGTGTTTGAATTAGATTCAAATAGTCTTGAATTCGTTGTTTGTCCATGGTTAATAATTGTGTAGGGGCGCAAGGCTTGCGCCCTGTTTTTCGATGTGTTTGTGAAGGGTAACTTATCCCTTAAAGGCTTTGGTGGGTTACGGCGGATTGTTCCGTTTCAGGTTATTTTCAATAGTTTTGTTCCCGCCTAACCCACCCTACCGAGACTATCTTGCTCCCCTCTCCCGGCGTGGGAGAGGGGCTGGGGGTGAGGGGTTTAGTTTAAGTTGACACGGACAACCCAACCTCAATTACACCGTCACCTGATACGCCATCCGCAAAAGTTGGGAGTCGCGGTCATCCTTTACATAGTCCAATAACCCTGTTAAATGCCCTTCCTGCAATTGTAATAATGGTTCACCCGGTTCCGGTAGCCAGTCTAACTCGGGTAAATTCCGGGTAATGACTGCTACAATTTCCTCCCAACCTGTCGAACCTGTTAACTTAAAATACCGATGACGAGAACTGGCTAAGGGTAACGTTATTCTTCCTCCTGAATGTCGCCATTCTGGTGCAAATCCAGAGGGACATAAACACCAGATTTTCCCCGATGTGCCTTTTTCCAATAGGAGTAAATAGCCCGCCTGTTCCAGATTAATGTCTAAGCGGATTTTACTTTTTAACGGAATCGATATGGGGGCGGTTGCGTCAATTTCCGCCTCTCCCATCTCTAACCCTAACGGCAGTTTCGGATTTAATGAGACAGGCTGCAATTTATCATTGAGCAAAATCGGCTGCATTTTATTGGTTGGCTTGGCTTGTCCCCAAAGTTCCTGCCAAAGTTGCTCACAGGTGAGGGGAATGATACGGCGCTGTTTGACCCATTCTGGATACAACTCCTCGCGCAAATAGCGCTTGGCTATTTTCCACTTCCCCTTGGTGCTTCCCTGGTAATCACAGCCTTGGGCTTCAAACTTGTCACAAATGGCGATTAAATGGTCGCGGAGAATGGTTGCTGGATTTGACCCATCACTGGTTCCTTCTAGTAATTCAGCCTCTAGACAAAAGGCGATATCTTTATTGGTGGCATTGCTATTTTTATCCTGGAAGCGTGCGAGAAATACATCCCAGGTTTTGCCAGATAAGCCGAGGCGAGTGGCGATGGCTTTGAGGAATTCGTCCTCATGGATGTCATATTTGGGTAGGTTCATGATTGTCACCGATTCTGTGGCTTTACCCCGATTATAAATAGGTAAAATTGACCTGGAAACCCCGGTTCTACTTCGATCTACATTCTTCTATTTCCGGAACGGTTAACATGTAGAGACGTTGCATGCAACGTCTCTACATGGGTTGGTGAAGGGGGAAGGGTTTGTGGGTGGAATTGGTTTTAGAGACACGGGTTGGGGTGACGGCGAGACTTGTAACAGGCTAAAGCCCGTACTACGAACTACGAACTAGGAACGGGTTCCCCTTCTCCCTCGATGGGAGAAGGGGTTAGGGGATGAGGGTGAATCGATCTATTTGAGTCTACTTTTTTCCACACTATTGCCAGCATTTCAGGTCTAGCGTAGAGGAAATAACTAGAAAGGACAACACTATGAAAACGACAAACACCTCAACCATTCCGATGACAGCGAATCAACCTGACGTTTTACCCGCCAATTCCCGAACCCTTCTGGTTAATGGTGGCGTAACCATTTTAGCTATCGTAGCGCTAACCTATTTCACGAAAACGTTAATTGAATCAATTGCAAAACTTTTAGCACTGAAGCATCCGCCACAATAATCATTTTAACCTTTAACTCCTATTAATCCTCATGAGAGGTAGGGCGGCAAATGGATATAATTTCGGATAAATAACCTCAAAGTCTACTAAGCCGGAATTGAGAGCCGTATTCAAAACTGTATAATCCACAGGGCAGACACTCAAAAGCGTTAACGTTTGAGTCAAGATTTGCCTGGTTTGTTCAAGATTTTGTGTCTGCCGTTTACAGATGTAAAAAATATCCGTTGCACTGGATGCACTAATTAAACCTTCTATGCATTCGGCAGCAATTGCCTCAAAAACTTCACTAGCTAACTGAAAAAATGGCTCCCGTTCCAGAAAGAAATCGAGAATAATGTTTGTATCCAGAAGAACTCTCACTTGAGGTACTTCTCCACTAAGCGGTCTTCTCGCATCAACTCAATATCTGTATCGGTTAGAACTGGCTGACCGGGTTTTTTCAGACAACCTCGTAGCTGATTAACAAGGGTGCGACGTTCCGATTTTGATGGGTGTCTAACTTTCAACGCTTGAACTAAGGTTTCCAGCAGAACGAATTGTTCTTCAACAGATAATTGGTAAATAGCTCGCTGTAGCTCTGGTAAGGTCATAGCTGTGATTCAAGAACGTTTGTTCAAGGGGTAAGGCAACGGGCAATAGAGAATACACAATTTAAATGGATATTAGTAGAGACGTAGTATGCTACGCCTCTACCATCACTTACAAGACTGACGCAGCACCACCATAAGTTGGTCAAGGTGCGTTACGCTACGCTAACACACCCTACTGGCGTGACACAGCTAAAATGGTGGGATAGATTTTGGCGATTTTCTGGGCGCACGCCATGCGCCCCTACAATTCTAATCCACCAAATAAGGTGTGCCACGCCACTACTGGACTGACACAGCTAAAATAGGACTTTGTTTGTAGTGAGAACTTTAGTTCTCTCACGCCTAGCTGGAGAGGGCTAAAGCCCTCACTACGTACCCAATCTATTGCACCATTTTAGTTGAGTCACGCCACTACAAATCGAGGCTTTGCGTAAGTCCTAACTTAAAACAGCGTCAAAATGTACAGCAGGGTAAACAGAATAATCCAGATGATATCGACAAAATGCCAATAAATTTCTGCCATTTCAATGCCAACGTGCTTGGTTTCACCGTAATGTCCGGGACGACGGGAACGCCACAAGACACCGAGAATCAGTAAAACCCCGACGGTGACGTGCAAGCCGTGGAATCCGGTCATCAGATAAAAGCAGTTAGAAAACACATTAGTAGTCAGACCATACCCCAATGTGAGATACTCATACACCTGACCGCCTAAGAAAATGACGCCCATAATCGCGGTAATGATATACCACAACCGCATCCCGGAGACATTATTCTTTTTAATCGCCACATCTCCGTTATGGATGACAAAACTACTCGACACCAGAATAATCGTGTTAATCGCTGGAACTAAGAGTTCCACTTCTGTGCCTTCGGGGGGCCAGGTTGCGGATACGCCTCTATAAATTAAGTAAGAGGCAAACATCCCACCAAACATCAGGGATTCAGAGGCAAGAAAAACTATTAGCCCCAAAACCCGATAATCGGGATGTTCCTCATGTTCCGCCACCGCCCCCTCAGCCGAGGCTTCTGGGGTAGAGGAGACTTGATATTCGTCAATTGTTGAACCTTGCATACTATTTTCCTAACTATCGCCATCTACATGTAGAGACGTAGCATGCTACGTCTCTACATTAACCTTACTTCGCTTCTACAGCAGGTTCTCCCGATGTCGGCGCACTGGGATTGAGACCTTTACCATTGCGACCATTCATGCCATAAGCATAAGGACCATGGGTTAATACAGGTAAGACTTCCCAATTTTCGATTTCAGGTGGTGAACTGGTTGTCCATTCCAGGCTCAAGGCATCCCAGGGATTATCACCCACCTTGGGTCCATACATCCAGCTCCAGATTAAATTAATCGCGAAGGGAACCACCGAGAACCCTAATAGAATTGCACCGAAGGTACAAAGCTGATTAATCGCCGTGAATTGGGGGTCATACATGGCTACCCGGCGGGGCATTCCTTGTAAACCCAATTGATGCATGGGTAAAAAGGTAAGATTCGCCCCAATAAAGGTGAGAACAAAGTGAACTCGCCCCCAGGTTTCGTTGTACATCCGACCCGTAATTTTGGGGAACCAGTGATACATTCCGGCATAAAGACCAAACACGGAACCGCCAAAGAGAACATAGTGGAAGTGCGCCACAATGTAGTAGGTATCGTGGACATGAATATCAAAGGGTGCGGTTCCCAGAGTGACGCCACTGAGTCCGCCCAAGACAAACATGCCTAATAAACCGATCGCAAACAGCATTGGCGAGGTGTAACGGATTTTCCCCTGCCAGAGTGTCGCCACCCAGCTAAAGATTTTCACACCCGTCGGGACTGCCACAATCAGTGTAGAGATGGTGAAGAACATCCGCATCCAGGGCGGGGTGCCACTGGTAAACATGTGGTGTACCCAGACAAATAGACCGACGATACAGATGGCTAGGGATGAATACGCGATCGCCTTATAGCCAAAGATCGGCTTACGGGCGTGAACCGGAACCACTTCCGACATAATCCCGAAAATCGGCAGAATCATCAGATACACCGCCGGGTGGGAGTAGAACCAGAACAGGTGTTGATACACCACCACATTCCCCCCAGCATCGGGGCGGAAGAAGCTAGTGCCGAAGTTGATATCAAATAACAGCAGGGTTAATCCAGCCGCTAACACGGGCGTGGAAAACAGGGCTAATATCGATGTGGCTAAAATCGCCCAACAGAACAACGGCATCTGATCCCAGCGCATACTGGGGACGCGCATTTTGAAGATGGTGATGATAAAGTTCACCGAACCCAAAATTGAGGAGGTTCCCACCAAGATAATGCTGAGAATCCACATCGATTGAGCGGTATTGGCGGTAATCAGGCTCAAAGGTGGGTAGGATGTCCACCCCGATTGAGCGCCGCCGAAAAAGAAACTGCCTAACAGCAACGCCCCCGCTGGAGGAACCAGCCAAAACGCGATCGCATTCAGTTTCGGGAATGCCATATCTCTGGCACCAATCATCAACGGGATCAGGTAGTTGCCAAACCCCCCAATTGCCCCCGGAACGACCCAGAAAAAGATCATGATCGTGCCGTGATTGGTCAGAAAAGCGTTATATAGATTGGGATCAAGTAAATCTGAATCAGGGGTATACAGTTCAGCCCGCATGGCGACTGCCATTAATCCCCCGATCAAATAAAACACGAACGAGGTAACTAGGTATTGAATGCCAATGACCTTATGGTCAACATTAAACGTGAAATAGTCATACCACTTCCATGCCGTTGGATGGGAACTGTGGGAAGTGGCTTGAGATTGAGGTGCAGTTTCGGTTTGGGTCATCAGAATTTCTTGTGACAACTAAAGCAGCCTGTCCAGATGGACAACTGGAGTGTGATGGGCTTCTGTTTAGGATTCATGCATTGAGTGTAACTGGGTTAACGTTTTTTCATCAACGCCCAACTTCGTCGTGTAGGGTTCCAGAAACTCGGACTCGGATAAATCAGCCGGGTTCACCGCCACGGTTTGATTCGGGTTTTGCTGCTGGGCAATCTGATTTTCCTTGAACCAAGCCTCATACTCCTCTTGGGTATGAACAATAAGCTGGGTTCGCATCGCACCGTGGTAACCCCCACAGAGTTCAGCGCAAACCACAGGATAGGTTCCAGGTTTTGTGGCAACAAACCGCAGTTCCGTTTCTTGACCGGGAATGGCGTCTTGTTTGAGGCGGAACTGAGGCACCCAGAAGGAGTGAATCACATCTTGGGCGGAGATGTTCAGTTGCACGTCTTTGCCAACGGGAACGTGTAATTCACCAGCAACAATGCCACTATCGGCATAGTTAAAGATCCAAGCAAACTGTAAACCCGTGACATTCACCACCAAGTCAGCCGCTTGTCCTTGCCGTTTAGGTGCGGCACCAAAGCCGTATTTAGCCCCCTTGGGTGCGGCTTCATCGGACTCCATCCCCTCCGCATCAGCCACTAAGGGTGCCGCGATCGCACTTCCGGGCATACTCGCCATTTGCGCGGGGGTATCGGCTTTAACCAAGTTCGGTTCAAAACCGCCCATGTCTCGATAAACTTCGACGCTGTAGATCCCTAGTCCAATCACGATAATGGCAGGAATGGCTGTCCAAAAGGCTTCTAAGGGCAAATTACCGATGATGGGTTCAGCATCCGTATCATCCCCCTCGCGTCGCCGAAAGCGAATCATGGCAATCACAATCGCCCCTTCGACGACCAAAAACAGGGCGGTGCCGATAGTCATCATCACGTCAAAAAAGTCATCGACTAACGGCGCTTGTTCTGATGCCTGTTCTGGCATCAAGCCGTGGTTTTGACCAACCCACAAACTGACCAGGGTGATAACGACACCAGCGGTCAGCGTGATAATAGTAGTTGGTACTTTTTCGTTTTCCATAGCTTATCTCCTCGGCAGCAGCAGATCTCCACCCAGGTTGGGTGAAGTCGCTGTCTGATTCTATCTTGACTATCATCGATCCTAGTTCACATTTCTTTATAGCGCTTGTTTGGAGAAGGGATTCCGGTGCAGGGGTGCAGGGGTGCGGGGGTGCAGGGGTGCAGGGGTGCAGGGGTTTAGGGGTGTAGGGGTTTAGGGGTGTAGGGGTGCTGAGGTGCAGGGGTGCAGGGGTGCAGGGGTACAGGGGTGCAGGGGTGCGAAAATTCTGGAAGAGAAATGTTTAGATGTAGGGGCGGGTTTAGGGACAATTGTAGGGGCGGGTTTAGGGAATCAATTCAGCTAGTCACCGATAACTGTCGAACAAAACCCGCCCTCCCCACCGATAACTGTCGAACAAAACCCGCCCTCCTCACCTATAAGGGAACAACAAAACCCGCCCTCCTGAACTTAAACTTAAGAATAAAACCCGCCCATTCCCCCAGCACAAGGCAATCAATTAATCCAAAACCGGACAACAAAACTGATTAAATTCCCAACCGCGATCGCACATAAAAAATGTCGGGGTGAAAGGGTGGGGCAGGGCGGGTTTTGTAGAAAGGTTATTGGTTACTCCATTAATGTTGTCCCTAAACCCGCCCCTACACAGATTTCTAGACTTAATAGAGTTAGGTTTATGTCCATCCACCTAACCAATGGACTGACACAGCTACAATTGTGAGCCGATATAATGGCACGATAAGACAAACCAGGGTGGATTAAACCGTTGCTTTAAAGAATTTTTTAGGAAAAGAAGACTGTGCTGGACTCATTACAAACTATTTTATCCTCCCGTAGCTACATGCCCCACGGGAATTGTTACCTGTGGCAAACTCCCTTGGTGGGATTGCATGTTGCCAGTGATGCGCTGATTGCGATCGCGTATTTCTCGATTCCGGCGATGCTGATTTACTTTGTCCGCCAACGCCGGGATATTCCTTTCTCTAGAGTCTTTGTTTTATTCGGTGCGTTTATTATTTTCTGTGGCATCGGACATCTGTTTGATATTTGGACACTTTGGTACGCCGATTACTGGATATCGGGACTTGAACGGGCTTTAACCGCCCTGATATCTTGTTATACAGCGCTACGATTAATCGATTTACTGCCCCAATTCCTCGCCCTACGCACCCCGGAACAATTGGAAGCAATTAACCAGGAATTACAACAGCAAGTGGCACAACGACGCCAAACCGAAGAAACTCTACGCGCCATTGTTGCAGGTACAGCGTCGGTTACCGGAGAAGACTTTTTTGCCGCCTTGGTGCAGAATCTGGCAAAATCCTTACATGTTCCGGCTGTCGTCGTCGCCGAGAAAATCCGCGATCGCGAACCGGGATGGCACAGTCTGGCTTGTTGTTGCATCACATCCTGTCAGGTTTCCCAGTTACAGCATACCTCCTCTGAAATTATTCCCCAAACTCAACAGAGTGGTAACCATGCTGACAATTGGCAGCAACTTTTCCCCGATACAACGGATACCGAACATGGCGTGGAGATTCCCTTACTCGACGAAAATCAACAGGTGATTGGGATGCTGGGTATTTGTGATGTCAAACCCTTGTGCATCACCAATTTAGATCAAGCGATGATGAACGTATTTGCCGCCCGCGCCGCCACAGAATTGCAACGGAAATGGGCAGAAGACGAAAAACATCGCGCCTACGCAGCCTTAGAATTTCGGGTTGAGGAACGCACCGCAGAATTAGTGGCAACCAACGCCGCCTTAGAAACTGAAATTCAAGAACGGATTGCCGCTGAAGCCGCGATCAAATTGATGGCGCAGCGGGAAAAAACAATTAACCGTGTCATCCAGCAAATGCGTCAAAGCTTAGATTTAGACGCCATCTTTAAGGCGACAACGGCTGAATTACGACACGCCATTGACTGCGATCGCGTTCTGATTTATGAGTTTAACCCCGATTGGAGTGGGGCAATCGTTGCCGAATCCGTTGCCCCCGGTTGGCAGGCTTTACTTCGTGACGGTAAAAAATCCTCTACCTTTGCCCAAACGACAACGGTTAATCCCCGGTGTCTTGCCACTCAATTAACGGGTACATCTGGCTTGTTTCAAGACACGTATTTGCAAGAACAACAGGGTGGAATCTATCGCCAAAAGAACACCTATTGCTGCGTCTTTGATGTTGAAAAAGCTAACTTTTCCGAATGCTATCTCAACTTGCTCAAACGCATGCAAGCCCAAGCCTATATCATCACCCCCATTTTTTGCGGTCAAAAACTGTGGGGACTTTTAGGCGTTTATCAAAACAGTAATCCTCGACAATGGCAACCCGCAAAAGTTCAAATTGTTACCCAAATTGGTAATCAGCTTGGCGTCGCCGTTCAACAGGCTGAACTCTTTGCCCAAACCCAAAACCAAGCCATCGAACTTCAACAGGCAAAAGAAGCAGCGGATGCGGCAAATCGGGCAAAAAGTGAGTTTTTATCCAATATGAGTCACGAACTCCGCACGCCCATGAATGCGATTTTAGGATTTACGCAACTCATGCAGCGCGATCAATCCTTACCCGCCCAGAATCAAGGTTACATGGAAATCATTAATCACAGTGGTGAACATTTACTGGAGTTGATTAATGATGTCTTAGAGATGTCAAAAATTGAAGCGGGGCGGATAACCTTAGCGGAAATTGACTGTAATTTACATCAACTATTGCGCCGTCTGGAATCCATGTTCCAACTCAAGGCAAAGTCTAAAGGGTTACGCTTAAGGGTTCAGCGAGACGATACTGTTCCCCAATGGATTAGAACCGATGAACATAAACTACGCCAAGTTTTAATTAACTTGCTGAGTAATGCGATTAAATACACAGAAAACGGTCAAGTCACCCTAGAGGTATGGAGGGTTAGTCAGGGTAAAACCGTGAACCTGGGATTCAAAGTAGCGGACACCGGACCCGGAATTGCTAAAGAAGACATGGATGAGTTATTTCAAGCCTTTAAGCAGACCAAACTTGGGCAAAATACCTACGAAGGAACCGGGTTAGGATTAAAGATTTCTCAGCAATTTGTGCAATTGATGGGCGGTGAAATTACTGTCACAAGTGAACTGGGACAAGGAAGTTGTTTTCAATTCCAAATTCAGGTAGAATTAACGGAATCTATCCCCGATACCCCAGCCTCTGATTTCAAGGAGGTGACGAGATTAGCCCCAGGACAAACCGCCTATCGAATTTTAGTGGTTGAAGATCATCTGGTAAACCGCCAGCTATTGGTAACGCTGTTAAAGGAGGTGGGTTTTCAGGTTAAATCGGCAGAAAATGGACAAGTCGCGATCGCGCTTTGGCAACAATGGCAACCTGAACTGATTTTCATGGATATGCACATGCCAATTATGGATGGTTATCAAGCCACTCGACAGATTAAACAGTCGAATTTTGCCACGATTCCGCCGATTATTGCGATTACCGCCAGTGCGTTTGCCCATAAGCGAGATGAATGTTTAACCGCCGGATGTGATGCGTTTATCAGCAAGCCGTTTCAGCGGGAGGAAATTCTAGAAATTCTGAGTCAATATTTAGGGGTGGAGTATTCCAAGAACACAACAGGCGAAACGGTGTCTGATGCTACTGATGCCAGCGTATCTCCATCGGATTATACTCTAGATGCCAATGATCTGACGATGATGTCATCCGAATGGATTGAGCAACTCCACTACGCGGCAAGTTCTTGTAACGATGGGTTAAGTTTAAGCTTAATTGATCAAATTCCTGAGGAACAATCTCAACTCATTGAGGCGCTAAGTGAGTTAGTGGAAACCTATCAATTTGATCAATTAATCACCTTAACTCAACCCAGTCCAAGTCAGAGTGTAAACCAATACTGTTAGGTGAGAGATGAAGAAGAGTAGGGGCGGGTTTTACCACTAACGTTTCGTTTTGACCCGGATATAACTAAACCCGCCCCGACCTCACCATTCAATTATCACAAATGACCAATGACCATAAATTCATCGCCGATATCCTCTAAATCCGTGAAATCAGTGTCACTAACCTTTCACTTCCCCACCCCAATCTCTCCAATAAATCCGTGAAATCAGTGTTTTGACCAATGACCAATGACAACAACTTCATCGCCGATATCCTCATTGTTGACGACAAACCCCAAAATATTAAATTTTTATCGGATTTCTTATCAGATTACAACTATCAAATCCGCAAAGCCATTAATGGTGAAATGGCGTTAAAAGCCACGCGGCTGCTTCCCCCAGACTTAATTCTCCTGGATATCAATATGCCCGGATTAAGTGGCTATGAAGTTTGTGAACAACTCAAAGCTGATCCGAAAACAGGTTCTATCCCAATTATTTTCCTGAGTGCGTTTTCGGATACTGAGACCAAGGTGAAAGCCTTTCAACATGGCGGTGTTGATTATATCACCAAACCCTTTCAACTCGAAGAAGTTTTAGCCCGAATCCAAACCCAATTAAACCTTAAACACCTGCAAAGTGAACTCGAACATCGTAATAAAAAACTCGGAAAAACCGTAGACGTACTGCAAAAAACTAAAACGGCTTTAACCACATCAGAAGCAGAACTTCGCGCCTTATTCCACGCCATGACTGAACTGGTGTTAGTCTTGGATTCCCAGGGGCGCTATCTGAAAATCGCCACACCCAACCATGAGTTGATATATCAATCTCCTCAACTAGCCGTAGGCAAGACACTCCATGAAAGTTTACCCCAACCCCAAGCCGATTTAATATACAGTACGATTCAAAACGTATTAGAACGCCAGGAAACGATTGGAATTGAATATAGTCTCCAGTTAGAAAACGGCAGAATAGACTTCTCTGCCAAGATTTCTCCCCTATACCAGGATAGCGTTATAGTGGTGATGCGGGATATTAGCGATCGCAAACGCCGCGAAGAAGCCTTACAACTCATTGTTGAGGGAACCGCCACCAAAACAGGGCGCGAGTTTTTCGACGCTTGTGTTCGCCAACTTGCCGAAATTTTGGCAGCCCGTTATGCGTTTGTTACCGAATGTCTAGATTTTAAAAAAAAGCGAGTCCGCACATTAGCCTTTTGGCAGAACGAGAAATTTGTCAAAAATATTGAATATGACTTGCTGGGAACACCCTGTCAGGAAGTGATTCAAAATAACAAATATTCTTGCTATTCTGACAATATTATCGCGCATTTCCCTGATGATCAAGATTTAGTGGACTTAAAAGCAGAAAGCTATGCGGGAATTCCTTTAACTGATTCCATGGGGAATGTCATTGGTCATATTGCTGTCCTAGACACTCAACCCATGCTCAAGGATGAAACCCGGGAATTAGTCTTAAAAATATTTGCCGCTAGAGCCGGAGCTGAATTAGAGCGTCAAATTACGGATATTGCCCTGAAAAAAAGTCAAGAGCGTTCTGAAGAATTATTACTGAATATTTTACCCGCTCCGATTGTTGAACGCCTGAAAAAAGAGAAAACGGCGATTGCCGAACAATTCGCTGATGTGACGATTTTGTTTGCGGATATTGTCGGCTTTACCCCATTATCAGCCAAGATAAACCCCACGGAAATGGTTGACTTACTCAATGAAATTTTCTCAATTTTTGATCAATTAACCGAGCAACATGGGTTAGAAAAAATCAAAACCATTGGCGATGCGTATATGGTTGTCGGTGGATTACCCGTCTATAAAGCCAATCATGCTCAAGCCGTGGCGCAAATGGCGCTAGATATGCGAGACGCGATCGCCCGTTTTCAAGAAAGCTATGGTGAACAGCTACAAATCCGCATTGGTGTAAACAGGGGTTCAGTTGTCGCAGGTGTGATTGGCACCAAGAAATTCATCTATGATTTATGGGGAGATGCGGTTAATGTTGCCTCTCGCATGGAATCATTAAGTTTACCGGGTAAAATTCAAGTCACCGAAGCAACCTATACCTGTTTAAAAGAGCA
Organism: Coleofasciculus sp. E1-EBD-02; assembly: GCF_040218245.1. Lineage (NCBI taxonomy): Bacteria > Bacillati > Cyanobacteriota > Cyanophyceae > Coleofasciculales > Coleofasciculaceae > Coleofasciculus > Coleofasciculus sp. E1-EBD-02. The sequence goes on from NZ_JAVJQN010000207.1 coordinate 48,741, forward strand.
ATATCGCTTTGAACAACGGGGAAAAATTGCCGTTAAAGGAAAAGGAGAAATGACCACGTATTGGTTATTAGAATCATTAACGAAAAATCCTCCATTACCCAATCCAGCAGCCTGAGCTGTAGGGGCATTGGTGTCAACTTTAGGTGAAAAGCACGACTGGCAAGTATTTCACCCTCATCCCCTAACCCCTTCTCCCTTCAAGGATACTGCTGGCGAATTTAACATTCTGCCCTAGAATGACCGAAATACGTTAGAGCGGCTAACGATTTTATTGGATTTCACGCTCTTTTGTAACATTCGCCAGCAAAGTCTTCAAGGGAGAAGGGGAACTATCACATAAAGACGCTTCCAAAGTACCTTTGGAATACCCCTCACCCCCAGCCCCTCTCCCCAGGGTGGGAGATGGGGGTGAGGGGTTGAGAATGGGCAATACCGTACCCTTACAAGGCTCCTTTCACCTCTGGCGATGTTGCTACTTGATAAACTAGCGTGACTTTATGTTGAGAGTAGGGCGCGAGGGTCAATTTCCAGGTACAAAATCCATCATCATCGGCTTGAATTCCATTGGTCGTTTTTTTCGTTAAAACCTTCACCTTGACTTGCTCTAATTCTGACACCGGAACCCGCTCTGTTATTGTAATTTCTCTCGGTTCTGCCGCAATATTAGAGAGAAATAACTGGGTTTGCGTAATCACTCGTTTCCACTGGGTTAGATGGTCTTTTTCTTGTTTTTTCGTTTGGGTACGCTGCACCCGCATGGCTTCATCAGAACCCCATCCCAAGGCAAATTTTTCTCCGGGGGCGATGAATCCAATGGCAGTTTTGCCGACAAATTCTGATGAACGTACTAAGTCCACTGGTCCAGCGAGAATGGGACAGGTTGATGAATTGGTTTGTTGGCTTTTGAGGACAACTTGACAGGAGAGTTCTGGCATTAAGATATATTCAATCTCAGCCTTGGACTCAAAGGATAAAATTGGCACCCGATAAGGACGACCATCAGAGGGAATCGTGGCTTTTTGGTTAGGGCGAAGTGTCCGGACTTCGCCGCCATCATCAACACCAGGTAGGTTGACTGAATTGGTCGTTTCTCTCTGCGGAGTGGTGACACCTATACCCAGTCCAGTGGTTTGAATTTGCTGATTTCGAGTTTCAACAATAATTTGTTTTGATTTTTCTTTGACATTTAATTTGTCATCGCTTAAAAGAGGGGGTTCAGTCCCCAGAGATGCGCGGGCAGTGGAAAAGATTAAATCAACATTAGTCCAGTCTTCACCTGTATTTTGCCAGACACACCCATCCATCCGAAAGGATAGGGTAGCTGGTGATGAAGAAGCGTTAGTTGGGACTAGCAGACGGGCTTGATGCCAAGGACGCCATAAGGCATTGGGAACGACATAATCGAAGGTAATTTCATAGTCTCCGGCTTCAGAAATCATTACATCGGATTCAATCTTGGCGGTGTAAATTGTATCGGGACGCGATAGGGATTGGAGGTGAGTGGTTATGTCATCAATTTGCCGTCTGAGTTGTGCTTGATGTTCACCGCTGCTTAAGATTTCTGTCCGCAATTCACGGAGTTGTTTAAACAGGGTTTGCAATTGTTCCCGCCAGGTTTTGGGATCAATTTGTCCCCAAACGGCATCAATGGGTAATTCTTGTAAGGCTTTGCTTAAGATGGTATTGACTTGTTTAAAGGAATACTTCTGATGGTGAGAGTCTTCTGAAATGATGGCGAGGCGATCCTGGTGCGATCGCAACTCGTTATACAATGGTTGAATGTCTTTGGGTCGTTCTTCGTCCTTGACTAGCATCTGGCGACGAACGCGGACATCATTAATTCTGGCATTGTTATAGTTTTCTGCAAATTCTGCCCGCAGGGATTTATCGGAAAGTACGGGGGCGACATTTTCTACAGTGATGCGCCATAATCCTGATGTTAGATTGGCTTTGCCCTTGCGTTGCACTAAGGCGCGGTCTTCGAGTAGAGTAACGAGGGTGACAGGGGCGTCGAGGGTTAGGGATTGAATGTTTTGGTTCGGTGTAATTGATGGCATGGTTTATCTGGGTGGACTATAGTGTAGTGTCGGAACTTTTTTGGGCGGTGTAATGGGGGAATCTATGATAATTGTTCAACGCAGAGGGGCGCAGAGGGTTTCGCAGAGGGGCGCAGAGGGGGTTAAATGATGGGGATGCATAAGATTTAATACTTAATACTTACCCCCATCGCCAGATTTATTTAGCTGCGCCTAACTATTCCCGTCGATTGCCACCGATTAATTCGTTATCGGCGTAGGTTTTAATGGTGTACTGTGCTGATAATTTTGCTTGTTGTTGACCGGGGATTTTTATCCGCCAGCGATATCCGCCTCGAATGGGTTTTTCTCGTTCTTCTTGTTCATATTTATGCCATTGAGGGGAAACTTTACCAAGTTCTACATCAACTTTTTCTCCTTCCTGGGGTACAGGGATACGTTCTCGGATCTCAATCCGTGCTTCGTTGGGTAAACGGTTAGCAATGTCAATTTTAAGGTGGTGACGCAGTTCGTTGAACGCAACTAATAACTGACTAGAACGTTTTTCCTGATATGTCGTGTTTCGAGCCACTTTTATCCCTTGTTCGACGCCTAACCCAAATTCAATTTCTCCCAGGGTGGGTACGGTTGGTAATGTTGTGGATAAGATATACTCACCATCGATATAAACATCAACTGAACCGCTTAAAAGTGGGGCGTCTAGGGGATTACGCAGTTGGGCGATTCGGAAAACATTGGTATCTTCACGGGGAACGACAACATAGCGCAGGTTGACATCGGTACTTTGGCTAGTTAGTGCTACGGAATGAAATAGTCCATCTGAAGGAACATCCACCCGTCCATCGGCAGAATAGGCATAATCAAAGGAACCTGCGGCATCACGTACTGATATCCCACCAGGCGGTAATGGGGTAGACAAACATTGGCGGGATTTTAATATAGCCTGATCGACGATTTCTAGGACATTGAAGGTTACCACAAACTGCTGTTGCTTAAAGAGTTCTAGATAGACTTCCTGCTGGTTTTGAAGCAGTAATTTACCTCGCTTATTGGGGTCATCTGCGCCGGGAAGTCGCA